>JBGVLX010000101.1:0-6682 GCA_045124495.1 Lachnospiraceae bacterium | reverse complement strand
AAACGACAAAACTTATATTAAGTGATTCAAAAGAAACAAATACATAAACAGGCGCTTGTTCAGCCGTCGGTACTTAATGAGCAACTTGTCGCAAATCTGTTATTATAAAGCTACTGTTTATACAGTAACCTGACACTTGCTGTCAGGTTACGTAATAGTATGATTCAGGGGTTGGTTTCTGCTTCGCGAAGCGAATTTTCATGCAGAAACCAATAGATTACTGTTCGTATGAACAGTAATCCGCTACGAGCTGAACGCAGCGAAAGCGTGCCTGCGATGTTTTGATTCTTTTGAATCACTTTCAAATAAAATATTATAATTTCGCAATTACCTATTAAACTGATTAAGATATTTCCTTTACTGTATTGACATTATATCAAGCATATCAATCCTACGGTAGTGAAAAAAGAAACGATTTTGAATATGACTTTTGTCATGTTTTTTCCTGAAAATTAAAAAAAGCCCTGTAAGCTAAGACGAATTGTCTATATAATAGGGCTTTTCTGCATTTTTATTTTTTCATTTCCACTAATTTTATGTAATAATCAATTAAATCATAAATCCAGTCCTTTAAATTGGTAAACTGAAATCCTAACGTTTCAGCCTTATCCGTGTTAATACTATATTCCGGTTCTCCATTATAAGGCGCTTCATCCCCTGTATCAAGAAAGACTGCCTTCGAACCTGTTTTTCTTTCCACATAATCAATGATTTCTCTTAAAGAAATGGTACCTTTGGAACTTCCATTTATGGCCCCTTGCACATTTTTATCTGCCAGAAAAGCCATAAATTTTCCAGCCTCATCGGAACGAATATAGCCCATCTGAACATCCAGGTTATCCACCTTCATAGGAATGGATTTCATTGTATGTTCCACATAAAACAACATCCGTTTCGTATAATCATCTTTTCCAACGACAAAGGGATATCTGACTGCAATCCAGTTTCTATCATCGTATTTTTGCCATAATGCACATTCTGCCTGTCTCTTTATCTCATCATATGGAAAATCGGCTCTGTTACACCAGATAAGCTCTTTTCCCATGGCATCAAAATTCTCTTCCTTCGTATCCATCTTTTTGGGCTCATAAACAGCAGTGCTGGACATATAAATATATTTATCACAATCTATGACATCCATAATATTTTTTATATCATTAGAACAATATGCAATTTTATCGTATACCACATCGAAATGTTTTCCTTTTAATGCCTGTTCCATCTGGATTGGATCTGTCCGCTCTATCTGAATTCTTTGCACAGCATTCCCTATATTATCTTTTGTTGTCTGTCTTGTGGCGATAGTCACCTCATGTCCTTGCTGAATCAATTCCTCAACCATTGGTATTCCAAAAAATCTGGTTCCACCTAATACTAAGATTTTCATATGAACTCCTTTCTTCCGAACGTAATAGGAAGTTGCGAAACTATAATATTTTTATTTCTTTCATTTTTATGCTTTCTCAATCAGCACCGTCTTCCCTTCGAATGCAAAGCCATATTTATATATCCTGTCTTCTGGTATGCCTTTTGCAAGCAGGGCTGAATCATATTGTTTTTCCTCTATTTGGGCAAGGGCTGCTTTGGCAGTATCCTGCAAGGTCTTTTCGTCCTCGTTATCCCGAACCTTGAATTCAATGATAATTGCCGGATTCTTCTCTGAATTTTTCGGTTCTATTACAACGTCATATCTTCCAAAACCACTTTCTCTGTTAGAAGTCACGATATATTCCCTCTGCAAATCTACCATTAACCCTAGTACAAATCCGTGGTAAAAACGTTCCGGTTCCTGTCCTGATGGACGTTTTCCGGTATCGAAATAGCTAAATATAGTGAAAGCCACACGGTTCATATAGACATTCATTGCTTTGCGATCCCCCATAAGCATCGCCTTTATAAAATCGTTATAGTCTGCATTGGTCTTCTTAAACCAGGATCGAACCATACCATCAAACATAATCCGCACTTCACGGTTGGTCACTGCCAGTTCATAAAGGGCCTCTTCCCCTAATTCCAAATCTCCCAGTCGATCATAATCCAAGACCTTTAGATAACCGCTGGCAACCAACAGACTCCACACAGCTTCTTCATTGTCATCCAGCTGGTTATAGACAATCTGCTCATCAATGGGCACGCGCAAATGATTCCCCTGAAGCAATTCTTCAAACTGCTTCTTAATGGCATCATTTCCCTCCCGAATCAGTTTTCCAACCAAACTGTTGGAGCTGGTATTGGCCCAGTAGGTTGCGTACTTACCTTTATCCAAAAAGTTAATGATAGACCATGGATTATAGATATCTTCCTGTTCACCAAATACAAAACCATCATACCATTCTTTCACTTTTTCTTTTTCTTCACCTAAACCACATTGATCTAGCGCTGCAAACACCTCTTCTTCTGTGAAACCAAAGGCTGTTACGTATTTATCCGAGGTGGCTGTTACCACCTCCATATTTTTTAAAGCCGAAAAAACCGACTCTTTCGACACTCTGGTAATTCCCGTCATAATTCCCCGCCCCATGTATGGGTTGGTTTTAAAGGTAGAATTAAAAAGACTTCTTGTAAATGCCACCATTTCCTCCCAGAAACCATTCACATAGGCTTCCTGCATTGGGGTGTCATACTCGTCAAGAAGGATGATGACTTTTTTCCCATAATAGCGTTCAAGATAATCCGACAGCCGGTGTAACGTCAGGCTTGCATCACTGTCATCAAAATCTTCTGCCAAAATTCTGTCAAAAAATCTTCTATCTGTATCAGTTAGCACCTCACTCTCCCTTAAATAAGAATGCTTTACATACAAATCAGTAAATATCTGACAAATTTTTTTTCTGGTCAGAACATAATCTGTTTCCTTTATACCAGCAAAAGAAAGACTAATCACAGGATAGGTTCCCTGCAGTTTCTGGTACTTTTCTTCCTCCCAGATAGAAAGTCCTTCGAACAAATCTCCTCTTCCTGCATAATTCACAGAAAAGAATTCCTCTACCATAGACATGTTCAAGGTTTTTCCAAAACGTCTTGGGCGGGTAATTAAAGTTACGCTGTCGTTACTTTCCCACCATTCCTTTATAAAAGATGTTTTATCAATATAAAAATTATGATTCTCACGTAATTGCAAAAAATCCTGTATTCCAATTCCTACTGTTCGCCCCATACTCACGCCTCCGTTCTTACTACAACAAGTGTCAGATTACTATTTGAACCGTAATCCGATTCCTTCCCTATGTGATTCTAGTATACGAAAATCTTTTTGAAATAGCAAACCATTTTTTCGCTACCAATTTCCGATTTCCCATTATCATCCGCAGGTAAACAATAACATATTAGTTTCTCCATGCAAATTCGCTTCGGAAAGCTTAGAACCAACTCTTGAATCATGCTTGCACCGCAATCTAAAAAAAGTCCCGAAAATTTAACATTTCCAGGACTTCTTAATATTATCTTTTAATTTAAAAACCAGTGATTAAACAATACCTTGTGCCTTCATAGCATCTGCTACCTTTAAGAAACCAGCGATGTTAGCTCCTGCTACATAGTTACCTTCTAAACCATACTTCTTAGCTGCTTCGTCTAAGTTATGGAAGATGTTTACCATGATGTTCTTAAGCTTAGCATCTACTTCTTCGAAGGTCCAGCTTAAACGTTCGCTGTTCTGGCTCATTTCAAGTGCGCTT
This sequence comes from Lachnospiraceae bacterium, assembly GCA_045124495.1. GTDB lineage: Bacteria > Bacillota > Clostridia > Lachnospirales > Lachnospiraceae > RGIG1668. Next base: position 3,005 of record JBGVLX010000101.1, on the reverse strand, counting down.
GTTGCAACACCACCAGCATTTGCAGCCTTACCAGGACAGAATAGAACACCATTTTGTTGTAAATATTCTGTAGCTTCTAAAGTAGTAGGCATGTTAGCACCTTCTGCTACTGCAAATACACCGTTTGCAACTAATGTCTTTGCATCTTCTAAGTTTAATTCGTTCTGAGTTGCACATGGAAGCGCGATGTCAACCTTTACAGACCATTGATTTGTTCCTTCAGTCTTCTTATCATGATACTGTGCACTTGGTCTTGCTGCTGCATATTCAGTTAATCTTGCACGTTTTACTTCTTTTACTTCTTTTAAAAGTGCTACATCGATTCCTTCTGGATCATAAATCCAACCAGTAGAATCAGAACATGTAACAGGTTTTGCTCCTAACTGCTCAGCTTTTTGGATTGCGTAAATAGCAACATTACCGGAACCTGAAATAGCAACAGTCTTTCCTGCAAGTTCTTTTCCGTTACACTTTAACATTTCTTCTGTTAAGTATAATAAACCATATCCTGTAGCTTCTGTTCTTGCTAAAGAACCACCGTAAGATAAGCCCTTACCAGTTAAAACACCTTCATATAAACCAGTAAGTCTCTTGTACTGACCATACATAAATCCGATTTCTCTTGCACCTGTTCCGATATCACCAGCAGGAACGTCTGTGTCAGCACCGATGTATTTGTGCAATTCTGTCATAAAGCTTTGGCAGAATGCCATAATTTCTCTATCTGATTTTCCCTTAGGGTCGAAGTCAGAACCACCTTTACCACCACCGATTGGAAGGCCTGTTAAAGAGTTCTTAAAGATTTGTTCGAATCCTAAGAATTTAATAATACCTAAATTTACAGAAGGATGTAAACGTAATCCTCCCTTGTATGGTCCGATTGCACTGTTGAACTGTACACGGAACGCATTATTTACCTGAACTTGTCCCTTATCATCTACCCAAGGTACTCTGAATAAAAGTTGTCTTTCAGGAGTTACAATTCTTTCAAGCAAAGCATCTCTTCTGTATTCTTCTTCGTTCGCTTCAATTACAACACGTAATGATTCTAATACTTCCTTTACAGCCTGATGAAATTCTGGCTGAGCTGGATTCTTTTCTACTACTAATTGGTATACTTCATCAACATATGACATTTCTCTCATGTCCTCCTTAAAATAATTTGCATAATTATAAAACAAATCAAAAAAAGGGCGCAGTTATCTCATACCTACGGCCCCTTTGCCTTGACTCATCAATTACGTTGGGTTCATTATAGTACACCTTTCCAAAATATGCAAGTATTTTTTTCTTAAATCCGACAAATCATATATGACTTATCCAATTTCCTTTTCTTAACCGCTGTTATAATGCAAGTCCCAAAGCCATACGTTTTCATGTGTACATAAAAAACATGACCTTTTCCTCTAATATCATCATCTTATAAATTCGTATATCCCATCATGGATTCATCTACAGCCTTTGCCACTTCCCGGCCTTCTGCAATGGCCCATACCACCAGGGACTGGCCTCTATGCATATCTCCCGCTGTAAATACCCGTTCCACATTGGTTTCATAAGAACCTTGTTTGGTTTTTACATTGGTTCTTTCATTCAGTTCTACACCAAAGGCTTTGGCTACATAGTTCTCAGCCCCTAAGAAACCTGCTGCAATTAATACCAAATCCACGGGAATCACTTCTTGCGTCCCTTCTACCGGTTTCATGACGGTACGTTTTGTCTTTTCATCCAATACTGGTGCAAGTTTCACTGTCTTTGCAGATTCAACATTGCCTTTTTTATCCTTATTAAATTCCACTACCGTAGTCTGATATACTCTTGGGTCTGCTTTGAATTTATAAATAGCTTCTTCCTGGCCATAATCTGTTTTTAATACCTTTGGCCACTCCGGCCAAGGATTGTTTTCTAATCTTTCAACCGGTGGTTTTGGCATCATTTCTAGCTGAAGGACACTTTTTGCCCCTAAACGAATGGCAGTTCCCACACAGTCATTTCCGGTATCACCGCCACCAATGACCAAAACATTCTTTCCCTTAGCCAGTTCATATGGAACCTTCTTAAAATCAGAATCTAATAATTCCTTTGTCACCTTGCTTAAGAAATCCACTGCAAAATAGATTCCGGATGCATCTCTTCCCGGTACGGAAATATCTCTTGGATTAGAGGCTCCACAAGCAAGAATCACACGGTCATACTGATTTAATAATTCTTTTCCTGTAATATCTTTTCCTACATTAGTTTCATATATAAATTCGATACCAGATTCTTCCATCAGCTTAATTCTTCTGTCAATGACGGATTTTTCTAATTTCATATTTGGAATTCCGTAGCGAAGCAGTCCACCTGCCCTGTCACTTCTTTCGTATACGGTTACCTTATGTCCCCGTTTGTTTAACTGCAGGGCTGCTGCCAATCCACTCGGACCACTTCCGATGATGGCAACCTTCTTTCCTGTCCGGTGTTTTGGCTTATCTGCCGTAACCAGTCCATGGGAAAAAGCATATTCAATGATTTGTTTTTCATTTTCCTTGGTGGCTACCGGCGCACTATGAAGTCCGCAGGTACAGGCCGCCTCACATAAAGCGGGACAGACCCTGGAAGTAAACTCTGGGAAACAATGGGTTTTGGTTAATCTTATATATGCCTGTTCCCAGTTTCCATGGTATACTAAATCATTTATCTCCGGAACCAGATTATGAAGAGGGCATCCTGAGGTCATTCCGGAAATACTCACCCCTGCCTGGCAAAATGGAACTCCACATTCCATACATCTTGCCCCTTGCAGGCGTTGTTCTTCTTCTGATAATAAGCCGTGAAATTCCTTAAAGTTTTCAATGCGCTCTTTTTCCGGTACTACCGGTGCATCTACTCTGTTATATTCTAAAAATCCTTGTGGTTTTCCCATATCAATGATTCTCCTTTTCTTCTCTCTATTTCGATTAGGCAATTGCGAAACTACCAAAACTTATATTAAGTGATTCAAAAGAAACAAATACATAAGCAGG
>JBGVLX010000100.1:0-5811 GCA_045124495.1 Lachnospiraceae bacterium | reverse complement strand
TGCCCACAGGAAAAGCAATGTGAAGGAAATTGTGTTCGTGGTGTAAAGGGAGAACCTGTTGGTATCGGACGTCTGGAACGTTTTGTTGCTGATTATCACATGGCAAACAAGAAAAAGGTGGAAAATAACATTGAGAAGAATGGTAAGAAGGTAGCTGTGGTGGGATCCGGACCTGCTGGAATCACCTGTGCAGGTGAATTGGCGAAAAAGGGTTATGAAGTTACTGTATTTGAGGCACTTCATAAAGCCGGAGGTGTATTAAGCTACGGTATTCCTGAATTCCGTTTACCAAAGGATTTGGTAGCAAAGGAAATAGATAATGTAAAGGAATTAGGGGTTAAGATTGAAACCAATGTTGTGGTTGGACGTTCCATCACTGTAGATGAGCTATTGCAGGATGGCTATGATGCCGTATTTATTGGTAGTGGTGCCGGTCTTCCGAGATTTTTAAGAATTCCTGGAGAAAATCTTTTAGGTGTATACTCCGCAAACGAATTTTTGACCAGAGTAAACTTAATGAAGGGATATAAGTTCCCGGAAGTTCCTACTCCGGTTAAGGTAGGAAAGAATGTTGCAGTGGTTGGTGCCGGTAATGTTGCCATGGATGCTGCCAGAACTGCAAAGAGATTAGGTGCTGAAAATGTATATATCGTATACCGTCGTGGTGAGGATGAACTTCCGGCCAGAAAAGAAGAAATCCATCACGCGAAAGAAGAAGGCGTTATTTTCCGCTTGTTAAATAATCCTTCTGCGATTATTGGTAAAGATGGATGGGTAACCGGTATTGAAGTGGTAAAACAGGAATTAGGTGAGCCGGATGCCTCCGGAAGACGTTCTCCGGTTCCTGTGGAAGGCTCTAATTATGTGATTGATGTAGATACTGTTATCATTGCAATTGGTCAAAGTCCAAACCCATTGATTCAGCAGACCACAGAAGGTCTGGAAACTCAAAAATGGGGTGGAATTATTGTCCAGGAAGACACCATGGAAACAAGCAAAGAATATGTATATGCCGGTGGCGATACCGTTTCCGGTGCAGCGACCGTCATTCTTGCCATGGGTGCAGGTAAAAAAGCAGCTGCGGCAATTCATGAGAAATTATCAAAGTAAGTTGGAGGTATTTTTGTGGCAGAAAGTTATTCAGAAGATTTGATTCGCGTAAAAAAAGGAACAGTGACTATGTTGCGTCTGGTTGGTGCTGTATTGGTGCTGTCTTGTGGACTTAGTGTAATATCAGTTTCCATTATGCTGATGCCCCTTATGGTGGCAATGTGGATATTTGCCTTCTGGTTGTTAAAACCACAGGCGTTGGAGTATGAATATACCTTTACCACAGGTTCTCTTGAAATTGACAAGATAGTAAATATGTCAAGAAGAAAGCATGTTATGACCATTGACTTTAAAGCCGTTCAGATGATTGCTCCTTATAACAGCGATGAAATCAATAAGGCAAAAGAAAATGAGGCTAAAACAAAAGTGAAAAACTTTACTTCACAAAGAGAGGATGCAAGAGTATATTCTGTGTTAGTAAATAAGAATGGGAATTTTATGGAAATCTTAATTGAACCTTCGGATAAAACGTTAGAATTAATGAAACAATACGGACACAGAAAAGTATTTTTGTAAGAAAAAATCGATTCATATTGACAAAATAGCTCGAATTTGTTATCATAAACAAATCATCAATTTTTACGGATTATAATAAATACAGAAAGAGAGGAAATTTAAAATGGGTAAAATCATTGGCGAAGGAATTACATTTGATGACGTGTTATTAGTACCGGCATATAGCGAAGTAATTCCGAATGATGTAAACTTAGAAACAAATTTAACCAAAAAAATTAAGCTTCATATTCCATTAATGAGTTCAGGAATGGATACTGTAACAGAGCATCGCATGGCCATTGCCATGGCAAGACAGGGTGGAATCGGTATCATTCATAAGAATATGTCTATTCAGCAACAGGCAGAAGAAGTAGACAAGGTAAAACGTTCAGAATATGGTGTTATTTCGGACCCATTTTATTTATCTCCACAACATACATTGGCAGATGCCAATAATTTAATGGCGAAGTTCCGTATTTCCGGTGTACCAATCACGGAAAACGGAAAGTTAGTTGGTATCATTACCAATCGTGATTTAAAATTTGAAACCGATTATAGTAAGAAGATTATTGAATCCATGACTTCCGAAAATTTAGTTACTGCCAGAGAAGGCATTACCCTTGAGGAAGCAAAAGAAATTTTAGGAAAAGCTCGTAAAGAGAAATTACCTATTGTAGATGATAACTTTAATTTAAAGGGATTAATTACCATTAAAGATATTGAAAAGACCATTAAGTACCCAAATTCTGCGAAAGATTCACAAGGAAGACTGCTTTGTGGTGCTGCAGTAGGTGTTACACCGGATATCCTAGACCGTGTGGATGAATTGGTAAAGGCTAAGGTTGACTGTATCGTAATTGATACTGCTCACGGACATTCTGCAAACGTGCTTAAGACCTTTGAATTGGTTAAGAGCAAGTATCCTGATTTACAAGTAATTGCAGGAAATGTTGCAACTAAGGCAGGTGCACAGGCTATGATTGATATGGGTGTAGATGCAGTTAAGATTGGTATTGGACCTGGTTCTATTTGTACCACTCGTATCGTTGCCGGTATTGGTGTACCTCAGATTACAGCAATTATGGAAGCTTATGAAGCTGCATCTGTTGCCGGAATTCCGGTTATCGCAGATGGTGGTATTAAGTATTCTGGTGATATTACAAAAGCGCTTGCTGCCGGTGCAAACGTATGTATGTTAGGAAGTCTCTTTGCAGGATGTGATGAAAGTCCGGGAGAATTTGAACTATTTCAAGGAAGAAAATACAAGGTATATCGTGGTATGGGTTCTATCGCTGCCATGGAAAACGGAAGCAAGGACAGATACTTCCAGGCAAATGCTAAGAAGTTAGTTCCGGAAGGTGTAGAAGGACGTGTAGCATATAAGGGAACCGTAGAAGATACTGTGTTCCAGTTAATCGGTGGTTTACGTGCCGGTATGGGTTACTGTGGTGCTAAGAACATTGAAATGTTACATGAAAATGCTGAATTTGTTAAGATTTCAGCTGCATCCTTAAAGGAAAGTCACCCACATGATATCCAGATTACTAAGGAAGCTCCAAATTATTCTGTTGAATAATGATAGAAAATAGTTTATAATAAAAAGTGTTTTGTTTTTGTCATAGATAAAAAGAACGATTCTGAATGAGATAAGAGTTCAGAGTCGTTCTTTTTTTATAATAAAAAAGAAAATGCCTAAAATTAAGCATTTTCTTTTTTGGGTAATTTCTGCTTTACTTTGCATAGAAACTTCGGCGGACTGTGGTTCTTCCGAAAGTAAATAAAACAAAGGAAAGCAGAAGAAAGGTGTTGTTCGAAAACATAAATGCAATTAAGAAAACCAGCACAAGTAACATGACATCGGAAATTAGTAAACCGATAAAACTTACCAGCTTTTGTTTGGACATTTCTTTCTTTAGCATATGTTTTGAAATAGGATGTATGACATCCATGATAAGTAGTAAAAGCCCAAACCAGATAATAATCATGAGGGCTACTCCTGCAGCGAAGGAGGTTGTATAGCCGTCCTTCTGGTATATGTTGTAACTTTTCACGATATTTAAAGCTAAACTGATACACCATGCAAAGAGTGAAAATGTAAAAATATTAATCTTTTTTTTCATAAATTTATGCCTTTGTTATTCTCAGTGATTCATGACATATTTAAGCAATAATTTTATGCCTTCGGTTGAATCATCTTGCTTTTCTTAATGTCTGAAATGACGCATGTTGGTAAATACCATAGCAATGCCATGTTCATTACACTTATCGATGGAATCCTGGTCACGATTTGCTCCACCTGGTTGGATGATAGCAGTAATTCCTGCCTTTGCAGCAGCTTCTACACAGTCATCGAATGGGAAGAATGCATCGGAAGCCAAAACAGCACCTTCACAGGTTCCTTCTCCGATTTGAGTATTTGCATGTTCAATGGATTGTTCGGTAGCCCAGATACGGTTTACCTGTCCAGGTCCAATACCGATGGATTGCTTATCCTTAGCAAGGGCAATACCATTGGATTTTACATACTTCACAACCTTCCAAGCAAACTTAAGGTCTTCCATTTCTTTTTCCGTAGGCTTACGGTCTGTTACAACAGTTAATTCTTCTTCGTTGTATAATTGGTTATCAATAGACTGAACCACCATACCACCGTTAATTTTCTTCATATCCAAAGCATCCGCAGGTTGTTTTTCGCTGATATCAGGTAATTCTAAAATACGGATGTTCTTCTTTTGGCATAAGATTTCTTTTGCCTCATCTGTATAAGAAGGTGCAACCACTACTTCCATAAACATAGAATTAATATCTGCAGCAATCTTTTCATCAATAGTTCTGTTTGCAACTACGATACCACCGAAGATAGAAGTCTTGTCTGCTTCATAAGCCTTACGCCAAGCATCGTAAATATTTTCTGCAGAACCTACACCACAAGGATTTCCGTGCTTGCAGGCAACTACAGTTGGTTCTTCAAATTCTTTTAATAATTCCAAAGCACCGTTAGTATCATTGATATTATTGTAAGATAATTCTTTACCATGTAATTGGTTTGCACAGGTTAAAGAACCCTTTAAGTTAGCAATTTCTTTGTATAATGCTGCTTTTTGGTGACTGTTTTCGCCATAACGCATTTCTTGTACTTTTTCGTAAGTAAGAGTAAGAGTTTGTGGGAAGGAAGTTTCGCCACGTTCTTTTCTTAAGTATGTCATAATCATGGTGTCATAATTTGCAGTATGTTCAAATACTTTTTGCATTAAGTAGAATTTTGTATCTAAAGAAACTTCCTTAGAAGCCTTTAATTCATCAAGAACTACCTGGTAATCAGCAGGATCTACCACAACTGCAACATCCTGGTAATTCTTTGCAGCTGCACGTAACATGGTTGGTCCGCCAATGTCGATATTCTCTACTGCTTCTGCACGTGTTACATCTGGTTTTAAAACAGTAGCTTTAAAAGGATATAAATTCACAATTACGAAATCAATGGTTTCGATGTTTAATTCCTTTAAAGTTTTCATATGTTCTTCATTGCTTCTCATGGCAAGAAGTCCGGCATGTACAATAGGGTGCAATGTTTTTACACGGCCGTCTAAACATTCTGGGAAACCGGTAAGTTCAGAAATTTCGATGGCTGCAATGCCTTCTTCCTTTAATTTTTTATAAGTTCCTCCGGTAGAAATAATCTCAATTCCTAAATTCACAAGTTCCTTGGCAAATTCCACAATGCCGGTTTTGTCAGATACACTAATTAAAGCTCTCATCCGGGTAGTACCTCCATTTTGTCTTTGAATATTGTATTATGTCGGAATTATGTGAAAATGAATTTTTGATATTCATAAGTAAAAAGTATAGTTACATTTTGTTAAGATAAATTTTCACATAATAAAACAGACATCGACTTTATTCTATCTGATTTGTTTCCTTATTTCAATACTTTTCTTAGATTTACGAATGAAAATTAAGCAGATGACAGATAATAGAGGAAAGAAAATTGCTTTTAAGTGCTGAAGGTTCCTTTTACTAGGATATAGCAGATAGGCAATTGCGAAACTATAATATTTGTAAAAGTGATTCAAAAGTAACAAAACAATGCAGGCACGCTTTCGCTGCGTTCGGCTCGTAGCGGTACTAAATTCGCGACAAGTCGCTCATTAAGTACCGACGGCCGCCCAAGCACCTGCTTATGTATTTGTTTCTTTTGAATCACTT
>JBGVLX010000099.1:0-26930 GCA_045124495.1 Lachnospiraceae bacterium | reverse complement strand
AGCCCTTTTATAGGCATAAAAATAATCACAGCTTGTTTACAAACTCCGATTTCCCATAGAATATTTTACCATATTCACTTTTCTAATACAACCAGAAAATACAATCTTTATAATTAGCTCTTTATAATTAGCTTTTACTTTTGTTACTGTTTACTCCCCATCTTAAACCCTGATGAAAAGTGCCGAAATCAAAAAGCCTTTTTTGCAGATAAATACATCAGATTTACAAAAAAAAATTAATTAGGCTTATATAAAAAAATTGTCCTTGACCATTGCGTTCTTACTACAATAGTCAAGGACAATATATTAAATAAATTAGTACAGTACTGATTGAGTTCTATAGATTTTCTTCATTCACTGTAAGTACCTTCTTAATTTTACCTTCAACTCAAGGATTTCTTTTTTATTGAGCCGGTTTTAACCATTGTGCAACCTTAGTTAAGTCGGAAATGAGTTCTTTTTCGCTCAAATTTTCACAATTGCTATATAGCAAACGGACATAATGTTTAGAATCTACCTGTACAAATCCAGCTATATAGGTCCAGTCACCAGAGTCATCCACAACATACTCCATCGTTCCAATAGAAGTGGAAATTGTACCTTTGGAACTTACATCCCATTTATTTAAACAATAATTGTACGCATCCAAATAATTTCCCTCACGATAAAAAACATGAACTTCTCTTTCACCATAAATACTTAAGGTACATGCATAGTCATAAAAAAATTGTTTTACTATAAAATATTCTCCATCAGGTACTACAAAATCGATTAATTTGCCTTCGTTACAATTGCCCTTTTGACATTTCAAATGAAGTCTGCACGTACCATCACCATCGGAGTACCCTATTCCAAGATAAGGTATCCCTTCCTCAAAGCGTTTGTTTTCACTTACAAGCTTGGCAGTTCCTATATAACCATATTCACTAAAATAATACTCCGTACCATTGATATTCACATATCCGGTTTGCTTGGCACCATCTTCCCCAAAATAATAAATATTGAAATCATCCTCAATTACGCCGGTTTGCATTACACCATTATCATCTACATAATATTCTTTACCTGCGTATTGTATAAATCCTCCCTCTTTCATGGATCCGTCGGCCGTAAGATAATACCATAACCCAGCCTTATCCTGTACCCATGTATTGGTTTTCATCACTCCATCCGCACCTACATAATACCAGTCATAACAATCCCTGGCATGATTCCAGTCCCAGATATAAGAATTCTCATAATTTGTATCATATTCTTTAATCCATGCATTTGTTTGCATTGCACCGCTAGCACCTAAATAGTACCACTTTCCATCTGTATCTTTTTTCCAGGAATTTTCCAACATATATCCCCTGCCATCAAAATAATACCATGCACCGTTGATTTTTTCCCATTTATTAGCAGCATAGGAACCATTGGCATACTGATACCACCAACCGGTAGAATCCTTTCTCCATCCGGCAGTTGCTGCAGATACCGGTGTGGCAGCAGTACTTAAAAGCACTCCGGCAGTTAACGCCATCGCCACTACCTTTTTCCATTTTCTGAACATTTTAATCATCTCTTTTTTCCTCCTTATACAGATTGAACATCTTTCTTATCTATCATATTACATTTATTTCCTGCTTTTTAGACAAACTTTTGGCAAACTTAATGTACTTTATCAAGATAGTGTTCTAACTGATGATTATTTCCTCCATCTTCCAATATCAAGATAGTGTTCTAACTGATGATTATTTTCTCCATCTTCCAATAGAAAGTATATCAGTGCCTAACAAATAAAAAGTAATCATATTAGACAGATACGATATGTATCATGGAAGGGGGCTGATTTTATTTCTTATTGTAAGGATGACAGTATCATTTTAATAGACTGTAAGAGAAGTTTAAATTCCGGATTCCAATGTAAATTATGTACTATAGAGATGATGAATACATTTACAAAAAAAGGAAATGCTGATAAATTCAACATTTCCTTTACTTAATGTTATGCCGGCGACCGGAATCGAACCGGTACGATGTTGCCACCACAGGATTTTAAGTCCTGCGCGTCTGCCAGTTCCGCCACGCCGGCAAGTATGTATATCGTACAATTACTTTGTACGAATGGATGGAGAAGGATTCGAACCTTCGAAGTCGTCGACAACAGATTTACAGTCTGCCCCCTTTGGCCGCTCGGGAATCCATCCATGTCACATCTGACATCTATAGATTATATACGATGTAACTCCAAAATGCAAGTATTTTTTTAAATTTTTTAAACTTTCATAAAAATTGAAACGATTCTTCCACGAAAACAAAACCAGTCCAAGTCTTCCACTCTATGGTTTTAAGACCAAAACATGATTTTAATATAAAACCGGAATGATTCAAGTTCCTATACCTCTTAAATCATCCCGGCTAAATTCCATTTATACATTAACTCATCTGTTAAATCAATTTTCACATTTCCCTATGAGTATACATGTATACGATGTCTTACTTCTTTACAGCCTTCAATACCACCGAAGAAATCTTCGGCATTTTCACTCTAATACTGTTATCTACCACTTCATATTCCACTGGTTCCATGGTATATCCTTCTTCTGTGGTCATCATTAACTGCACCACTTTTTCATCAGAAGTAATACCAATCTTCCATACCGGAAGTTCTAATTCTACTTCTTCATAATTATTATTCAATGCTACCACATATTTATCATTGTCTGCAAATCTGCCGTAGCTGATAACCTTAAAACTTCCTAATAAAAACTTAATACTACCATATTTTAATGCTTCACTTTCCTTATGAATCTTTATAATGTCCTTATGGAACGCAATCAATTCCTTGTCTTCCTTACCCCATGGATAAGTTCTACGGTTATCCGGGTCAGTCCAGCCACAAACACCCGCTTCATCACCATAATAAATCGTCGGTGCTCCAGGCCAGGTCATCTGAACCATAACTGCTTCTCTTAAAATACCTTTATTTACATTTTCATTGGCAGCTTCCGGTCCTAAATTATGAGTACGTCCCACCCTGCGATTGGTTCTGGTTAAAAATCTGGAATGGTCATGATTGGAAAGTTCGTTCATAGCCACCAACAATGACTGCTCATAAAAACGGGACATATGATGACGCATTGCTGAGAAGAAGGAAGCATCATTTCCTAACAAATCTCCTCTAAATTCATCGCTATGCTTTTCCACACCGGTTAAAAACCATGTAAGTGGTTCCATAAAAGCATCGTAGTTCATAACAGTATCCCACTGGTCGCCTTCCAGCCATGCACCTGCATCTCCATAATGTTCAGCCAAAATAATGGCATTCGGATTTGCTTCTTTTACGTTCTTTCTAAAATCTCTCCAGAACTGATGATTATACTCCGGTGAGTGACCTAAATCTGCGGCTACGTCTAAACGCCAACCATCCACGTTATATGGAGGCGATACCCATTTTCTTGCAATCCGCATAATATATTCATAAAGCTTTGGTGATTCTTCATAATTTAACTTTGGCAAGGTGTCATGTCCCCACCAGCCATCATAGGAATTATCATAGGGAACCTTATTATCTCCACTGTGGAAACGGAAGAAACTGCGATAAGGACTTTCCGGATCCACATAGGCACCCTTATCATATCCCTTTTGATTTTCATAAATCAATTCTTTATCCAGCCACTTATTAAAGGAACCACAATGATTGAATACACCATCTAAAATAACTTTCATTCCACGCTTATGGATTTCTTCTACTACTTTTACAAAAAATTCATTACTGGCCTCTAAATTTCTCTTATCTGTTACTCTGGAAATGTATTTTGTAGCATGTTTATTTTCTTTTACACCTTCAGCCAGTGGCTCACCCTGATCATACAAAAGCACACCAAAGTGAGGATCAATATAATCATAATCCTGAATATCATATTTATGATTCGACGGAGATACAAAAATAGGATTAAAATAGATAACATCTACTCCCAAATCTTCTAGATAATCCAATTTATCCAAAACACCCTGCAAATCTCCACCATAGAATTCACGAACTCCCATGGTTGCAGGATACTTATTCCAATCTTTTACCTTATTTACAGGTTCATCAATATAAATATATTCCCGGTCCACTACATCATTAGCCGGGTCACCATTATAAAAACGGTCTACAAAAATCTGATAAAAAACTGCTCCCTTCGCCCAATCCGGAGTCTTATATCCAGGAGAAATTTTAAAATTATAAAATGTTTCTAAGTCTTTTGAAACACCTTTTTTATTATAAAAACACACAAGTCTTCCGGAATGTATTTCAAAATAATATTCTGTAATTCCTTCCTTCGCCGGAATCACACTTTCATAATAATCGAACAATTTATCTGATGTACATCTTTTCATTAAATCCTTTTGTCCGGAATGCACTACATATACCGCATCCACATTATCCTTAGCAGTACGGAACTTCACTGTTACATCTTCGCCTAATTCAGGCTCGCTCGGATTCATATAATACTTTGAATTATCAGAAAACAAAGCATGTTTATTTAACAGAGGCTTTGTAGTAAATGCATAAATGGTATTCTTTTCTGCTTTTGTAAGCTGGTTAAAATAATAATTCAGGTTCATATTTTGTTTAGGCTGTGGACCTTTCCTCCTGTTCTTTCTGGTCTGTTCTTAGTAACCGAACAAAGTGTATTCCCTATGTCAAGAAACCTTTCCCCTTGCTACAAAAAATAGTTACCGTTCATTTTTTGAACAGCAACACAAAATATACTAATATCTTATAACAGAAACGTAAAATGTGCAAGAACAAAGTTATATTGTTTTTACAGCAAAAAAGTAATTTTTGTTCCCACAGGAACATCATTTTGACCTCTTATATCCGAATCCTATGACTTCGTATATGGTTTCTGATACATACAACGTAAAAAAGGACAGCTACCGATCGCTGTCCTTTTTTGGAGAAGGTATTTTTGTTACTTATGGGGTGTAGCAAAAAACTATATAATGTATTGGGGGGGTTACGAGTATTATTATATACGAAGTCTATCGAAAAGTGTGCATAAACAATTAAAAAATTTACAGTTTTTCTTGTGCATAAATACAACAAAATTTTTTGTAGAGAAAAAAAACGATGTGATTTTATCTAATCACACCGCTTTTTTGAACATTTTTATTGACATCAACCTTATATGACTTCATTTTTGTCTTCAAACAAGGCTTCAAATTCAGGACCGTCAATTCTATCTTTTTCTAATAATAACTCTACGCAACGATGCATGATATCCATGTGTTCTAAGATAATTCTCTTTGCATCCTGATAACATTCATCGATGATCTTTTTAATTTCACGGTCAATGATACTTTGTACATTTTCACCATAACTTCTTTGGTGACCCAAATCTCTGCCTAGGAATACTTCATCGCTTTCGCCATTGGAATAATGAATTAAACCTAACTCATCTGACATACCGTAATCCATAACCATGGATCTGGCAATAGACGTAGCATTGCGAATATCTGCAGAAGCTCCGGTAGTAATATCATCAAAAATAATTTCTTCTGCGATTCGTCCACCTAAATTGACCTTAATTTTTTGTAACATCTTGCCCTTTGAATTAAAAAGATCATTACTCGGAATTGGCATGGTATAACCAGCGGCTCCCTGACCGGTTGGAATAATAGAAACTGCCATAACCGCGCCTGCTTCAGGTAAAACATGAGTCAAAATAGCATGACCTGTTTCATGGTAAGCAGTAATCTTTCTCTCTTTTTCTGAAACCAGATGACTCTTCTTTTCTGTACCAATCCCCACCTTAATGAAGGCAGCATCCACATCATCCTTTTTGATAAACTTACGGTCGTCTCTTGCAGCTAATATCGCAGCTTCATTCATTAAGTTTTCAAGATCTGCACCAGAAAATCCTGTGGTAATTCTTGCAATTTCTCCCAAATCAATATCTTCACTTAAAGACTTATCCTTAATATGAACCTTAAGAATTTCTTCTCTTCCTCTCACATCCGGACAGCCAACATAAACCTTACGGTCGAATCTTCCTGGTCTTAAAATCGCAGGATCTAAAATATCTACACGGTTAGTTGCTGCGATTACAATGATTCCTTCATTTACACCAAAACCATCCATTTCTACCAGCATCTGATTCAATGTCTGTTCTCTTTCATCATGTCCACCGCCAAGACCAGAACCTCTTCGTCTTGCCACAGCATCGATTTCATCAATGAAAATAATACTAGGTGCGTTTCTTTTTCCTTCCTCAAATAAGTCTCTTACACGAGAAGCACCCACACCAACAAACATTTCAACAAAATCAGAACCGGAAATACTAAAGAATGGAACACCTGCCTCTCCGGCTACTGCTTTCGCCAGCAATGTCTTACCGGTTCCCGGAGGACCTTCTAATAAAACACCTTTTGGAATTCTAGCACCTGCATCCATAAACTTTTGAGGATTCTTAAGAAATTCTACAATTTCCTGTAATTCTTCTTTTTCCTCATGTAAACCTGCTACCTTATCAAAAGTAACACGTTTCTTTGGATCATTTTCCAGTTTCGCACGGCTTTTTCCGAAGTTCATCATCTTACTTCCGCCACCACCACTGCTTTGTGCTGATAACAACATAAATATCAGTATCATGGCAAAAATTGCAATCAGATATGGCAATATCTTAGACAATATACCCGGACGTTTTACATCATCCATGCGGAAATCTGCTGTTTGTTCCCCGCTGGTTAAGTAAATACCGTAAACATCGTTTACATCTGAGGTATAAAAACTATGCTTTGTTCCATTTTTCATTGTAACCCGAACAACACCTGTCGGTACTTCACTGTTTTGGCTTACAATGATTGTTTTAATTCTATCTTGTGCCAAATCATCCTGGAAATTCTGATATGTGTAAGTTTCATCACTGATTCCGGCAGCTTTTTCAGCCCCCCAAAGTGCTAATGCAATGACTCCAAACATAAACAGCCAGAACACAAAACTTGATTTCATGCTTTTATTCAATTTTTTTCTCCTTTCATTTCCATTTGGCTCAAAAGAAATTATCGTTACTGCTCACGGGCGAACAATTACAAATGATTCAGCACCGTCACATACCATCGTAACAACTATTCCTTCGTCACCACACCTATATATGCAAGATTACGGTATTTTTGAGCGTAATCTAATCCATATCCAACTACAAATTCGTCCGGAACTTCAAAACAGGTATAACTTACATCCACCTGCTGTTCTCTGCGGTCCGGCTTATCTAATAAGGTACACACCTTAAAAGAATTCGGATTTCTTTTCAGCAACTCAGGAATCAGTCTGCTTAATGTGTTTCCTGAATCAATGATATCTTCTACTAAAAGCACATCTTTTCCTTCTATGGATTCATCCAAATCCTTCTTAATTACAATATTTCCCGAAGACTGCATAGAATCTCCATAACTAGAAACTGCCATAAAATCCATACTAACAGGAACGGTTAATCTCTTTGCCAGTTCACAGGTAAAGAAAACACCACCTTTTAATACGCAGATCAAATGTATCTGCTTTCCTTCATAATCCTTAGAAATCTGTGCTGCTACTTCCCGAATTTTTTGATTTACTTCTTCTTCTGATATAAGTACCTTTATTGTCTCACTCATACTATTTTCTCTTTCATCCTTGTCCTTTGCTCATCATTTTTTCTGGTAGTCCTAAAACTTCAACCTGCAAAATTCTTTTTGTTTCTTTTGTTACTTTATAATACTCGCTGATTCGCTTTCCTAACACCCATAAAATATGACTTTCTTCTGCGAGCAGCGGTATAAAGTTTCTGTCTTTCGCAGGTATTTTTTCATCAATAAAATATCTCCTGAGATTCTTCTTATTCTTGGCAGTATTCAGAATAAAGTAATCTCCCTCTTCAAAACCTCGAAAACAAAGTTTGCCTACTATTTTATCATAATCAAACATTTTCGTATACGTTTTTTTTAAAATTTCTTCATTCTTATTTTTTAGCAGCTCCAGTTTTATATCCATTCCATTAAATTTTATCCATATAGGGTTAGATTCTTCCATATTTATCCAAACTTTTTCTATTTTTTCTGGAGTATTGCCTGTTTTTGAAAAATATATACCAAGGGGTTCCCGAACCCACATAATTTTATCTGGAAGTTCCCTTTTTCCACCTGTTTGATATGAAAAGGTCTCTAATACCATATCATAATGTATTCTGCCTATATTTTTCAAGGATTTCACAAAATTTTCATAAATTAATTTAATGACTTCCCTTTTTAAGACATCCGGAAGGACAAAAAATGGTTGTTCTAAAAGCAAAAGCCCCTCACCACTTTCTTTTACACAAATTTCGAATGCCTTCTTTGCTTCCGCCTTTATATATTCATTCATTTCCCGCAAATCTTTGGCACAATTTGCGATATGCTCTACTGCTTTTGGATTCATTTCTTCCAACACAGGAATCACCTGATTTCTCAGTTTATTCCTACTATAATGGTTGTCCCGGTTGGTTTCATCCTCCATCCATTCTAAATGATTTTGCCGTAAATAATGCTCAATTTCCTTTTTTGTCACGCAAAGAAGAGGACGGATAATCTCCTGATTCTTAGGCTGAATTGCCCCTAATCCTTGTATGCTGCTGCCCCTGATACTATGAAATAAAAAGGTTTCCGCCACATCATTCTCATGATGAGCCACCGCAATCTTATCTGCGTGTTCCATTCTTAACGTTTCCTTAAAAACATGATACCGGTATTCTCTTCCTGCTTCTTCCAAAGAAATTTTTTTCTCATTTGCATATTCTTCTATCTGTTCCGAAAAAATCCGTACCTTACACCCTTTTTCTTCGCAAAAAGCTTTTACAAAATTTTCGTCCCGTTTCGCCGTTTGTCTTAGATTATGATTGATATGAACCGGTATCAAAGTTAACTTCCATTTTTCTTTCAGTAAAAATAACACATGAAAAAGGCATATAGAGTCTGCTCCTCCCGATATGCCTATCACAATTTTATCCCCTTTTTGAATCATCTGATGATTCCTGATATACTCTTCAACCCTCGTAATCATAACTGCATCCTTCTTTGGCAGTTTCGGATCATTCTTCTAAATCTGCCAGCTTTCATTCACAATTTTTACCTAAGATATATCATACAACAAATACATTTCAGATACAAGTCATTCTTTATGATACCAGATGAAACTGTTACGTTACTGGTCACTGTTCACACGTGAACAGTGACGTATTGGTTTCTGCATGGAAATTCGTTTTCCAAAACAAAAAACCACCTCTGAATCATGCTGACATCTTACTTTTTCCAGATACCCACGACTAAAATCGTCATATCATCCCTTACTTTCTGTTTTCCCTGTTCTAATACCTGTTCCATTAATTCATCTGCCATTTCCTGTGGATTTTTACTTTTTATCTTTAAGATCGTGTCCTTCATCCAATTTTCTTTGTCCTCCTCAATACAATCTGTAATTCCGTCGCTGATAAAAATCAGCATATCTCCATCATAAAGCTTTTTTTCCACCTGCTCCAGCTCATTTTCTTCCATTACACCCAGTGGAAAATTTGTAGATTGAATTAATTCAACCATATTTTCCCTTTTAATAAAAGTAGAAGCTGCGCCTGCCTTGATGATAGATATCATTCCTGTAAACAAATCTATTTCGCAAAAATCCAAGGTCGTAAACATATCTTCTTTGTTTCCCACCCCTGCCAGGCAATTCATAAGCCCTAAAGCAGAAGGTACATAAAATCCGGCTTCTAATAATCGTTCCATAACCTCAATGACTTTTCCACTTTCCAAAGAAGCCTCTAATCCACTTCCCATGCCATCGGAAAGTAAAAGATATGTTTTTCCGTTTTCACTGTCTACAATTGAAAAATTATCTCCCGAAATTCCTTCTCCTTCCTTTGTTTTTTTCGCAATTCCTCTCAAATAATAATAATTGGCATCCTGACAAAAACGAAAAAGCTGATATTCCTTTGTTATCATACGATTGGTGTAATTACTTTCCTTCATTGGCACATTCATGACTTTAGAAAGCAGTTTTTTAATATCCTTTGTCATAATAATCCCGTCAAAAAGGGTTTTTCCTTCAAAATAGAGTTCTTTTCTTCCTTTTTTTTCTGCAATCATAATTTTCCGAATGCTGATTCCTTCCTTTTTTAAGGCTTGTACTACTTTTCTTTCTAACCCTCGTTTTTGTTTCATTGGAACATACATGGTACTTCCGATTTCTTCCATCATTTGCCCAACTTTGGTTATTTCTGCAGCAATGGCTTCTTGTCCCTCCAGCATTCTGTTTTTCCACCACAAATCTCTTTTTGCAGTTTCATAATTTCTATTTGTTTCCATAATAAAATAATCCAAATGCTGACATTGTTCCATAAAATCTTTTGGAATATCTTCTTCTTTCAAATCTCCATTTTCCTCTAATGCGCCTAAAATACTGTAGCCTGCACGATAGGTATCGAATGAATTTTCACTCCAGCATTCTGTATAATTCTCACAGGAAGCACAAAGTCCCCCGGAAACTTCCTCCATAACAGAAACAAATTCCTGCTGTTTTAACCGGTTTCTCCGTTTTTGTTTTACTGAAATACTTTTTCCCAATGCCAAAAATCCTTCTGCAAGCTCTTCCATTCTTATCTGCTGCATCCGATTCATTTCATTGGTAATCACATTATCCACCTGAAATCCATCGTAATCTATTTTTTCTATCCAGGCTTTTGGGGTAAACAAGAAAACAATCACTCCACTAAAAGCTCCTCGAATCATCCCTACCTGAAAAATGGATTCATCATAATATATTCCTAACAATATAAATGCAGCCATGGTAGCAAGAATACTTCCGCTTTTTTTTAATTCCCGTCCAATACCTGCTGCTATTGCCAATAGAACGAAAGCTCCCAATAATCCAATTTCTCCATATCGATAGGATACCACCATACCACAGACCGCCCCAATTAGGGCTCCTTCTCTTACTCCATAACGATATCCAAATACTAAAAGCCAATAAAATCCTACTGATGTTAATATGTAAATTTCTCCCACTTTTCCTGGTAATGCACCTAAAACACAACTTAGAAGGATCAGGTTGCCCGTTAATTCCCTAGCCCCCATTTCCAAAAGGTTTTTTTCTTTTCTTCTTCCCTCTAGACTTTCTTTAAACATGATACAACACACACTAGTAAGGATGGTTCCAAAAAGAATCTTGGTGACAGAAATTTTTTCTGTTCCTGTTATCATTTTTGCCATTATCTGAATAAAGAGTGTCAAAAACGACAAAAGAAAATATGCTTTGCTCTGTCTGCCTTTGATTCCTTCATAAAGAAAGAAAAATCCCAACATTATAATACTTTGCAGACATACCATAAAAATTCCCTGATGGTATCCCATACCTAATATAAACATCAAAAAGCCAAGTAATGATAGTTCCCTTTCTATCACCAAAGCTGCCATAAAACCCATACCGAAAGGATTGATACCAACCACTTCAATGGTGGAAAGCAATCCTGCTAAAAGTGCATTGAAACATAAATCTTTTTTTCCTGATTTCACTTTAACCTTCCTTTCTCTCATGCAAATTATCATCATGGATAAAATCCGCGTGCACTGCTTTTTCTTTGACGGACTTTTATCAAAAAAAAGAGAACTTCACATTTTGCTATGCAAGCTGTGAAATTCTCTTGATTATATTATTTTTTTGATAAAAATTTTGTCGCATTCTATGGCGAACCCTCGTCTTATTTCGACTTAATGATAATCTCATCCGGATATACAAGACCTAATTTTTCTCTGGCTGTTTCTTCTATGTATTTTTTCGTCTGAACGTATTTCCCTAGTTCTTCTATTTCTTTCGCTTCTTCTTCCTGTTCTATAATCTCTGCCTCCAGCTTTTCCTTCGTGGCTGCATAAGCCTTACTTTCTTCTGTCAGCTGTCTTCCTTTTATACCTAGCAAAACAGCTAATAAAACCGCCACAAATAAAGAACAAAATGCGCTGATTTTAAACTGTTTTCCAACTTTTTTTCTTTCCAATCTCATTCATTCTCCTTCTATTTCGAAACTTTTTGGTTTCTTTTCATTTTACCCTTTTTTCGAACTTTTTTCAATCTATTTTTTAATGTATTTACAAAAAACAGCAAAAAACGACTCAGGGTATTTGCATAAAGGAAGGCCCCTAATAACATAAAGACAAGAAAGAATGCTCTGATTTGTCCATAATAATACTGATAATAAATATAATAAATAAAAATCGTTGCAAAAGTCCAAAAGAAAAAATCCTGAATATGTACAAAAATATTCTTATGTTTGATCAAAATTCGTAATATTCGGAATATATCATATACCGCTACTAAAAATGCTCCTAAAAACAGACTGATAAAAATTAAGTTCCATTCTTCATACACCGTCTGGTGCAATGCAAGTATCATCGGAATAATCTCCCAAACAATCCTTCCTGGGACTTTTCTTCCTGTTTTTTATCAGTATATGTCAGACTGTCAATATGTCCGTCAATCTCAATTTCTCCCTTTTCCAGAGTAAGTTTTGTCACATGCAAACCACTTCCCTTAATGTTCAGTCCGCCTTCTTCCGTACTTAACACTATTTGTGCTGTATCAAAGCTTACCACTTCTAGTACTCCGCTTATATTTCCGGTTTCTCTTCGGTTAATACTTACTCTGTGATTTTTGGGCAAATATCTCTCATCCATTTTCTATCTACCTTCCATAGTTTCGTTATAAGAATATATGAAGGTGTTAGAAAAAGTATTCATCCTTACTGTTCACAAAAAAGTAAGGATGAATCTGCACTTACACTTTTACAAATACCGGAACATCTCTTTTGCTTCGTCTTTCTTTACGGTTTCTTGCACAGATAAAATTTCTGCTTTTACTGTTTTATTTCCAAACTGGATTTCCAAAACATCCCCTTCTTTTACATTATAAGATGCCTTGACAACATTGCCATTTACCATAACTCTTCCTGCATCACAGGCTTCATTGGCTACGGTACGTCTTTTAATGATACGTGATACTTTTAAATATTTATCTAATCTCATACTCTGCTCCAAACCTCTTTCTTTCACAGAAAATATCCTAAATTTCGCAAAAAAGAAAAAAAGTGCCTGCACTTATGCAGACACTCACATCATTTCAGCGAATTAAGCGTTAACAACGTCCTTTAAAGCCTTTCCTGCTTTAAACTTAGGTGACTTACAAGCTGCGATAGTCATAGGTTCACCGTTCTTAGGATTTCTTCCTTGTCTTTCAGCTCTTTCAGAAACTTCAAAAGTACCGAATCCAACTAATTGGATTTTTTCTCCTTTTGCTAATTCTTCTGAAACTACGTCAGTGAAAGCCTTTAAAGCCTTTTCTGCATCTTTCTTAGATAATTCTGTTTTTTCTGCAATTGCTGCAACTAATTCTGCCTTGTTCATTTTATGAACTCCTCCTCTAATCTGGAATGTTTTATTTTCAATAGTTAAGCACAAAATGCCTAGTACTAGTTATACCTTGTTATCTCTTGTTTGTCAAGAAATTTTCTACATTTCTCTGAACAAATGTCGTATTTTTTGCATTTTTCATAAAGAATCCGGTCTTTTCCCTTGGAAAACGTCGAAATATTGGCTATTTTTGCCAATAGAAAGTATTGTTTTTCCTAAATACTCAAATCCTATCTAACTGCTACAAATGGCTAGTTTCTAGAATAAATAGGCCTGTACCTGCTTTATTTCATCTTTTCTAAAATTGGTATCACTTCTTTCAGATTATTTACAATCTGAAATGCTATTTGTCTGGTTTTTTCCTCCGGCTGGTCCAAATCCGGCACCATAATTGGCAAAACTCCGGCACGGTAAGCAGCTAAGATTCCATTCGGAGAATCTTCCAACGCTACGCATTCTCCCGGTTCATATCCTAATTTCTGAACCGCCAGCTGATAAATATCCGGTTCAGGCTTTCCGTTTTTTACCATATCCCCACAAATCACCTGGGAAAAATAAGAAAATACACCAATGGAACTTAAATATAACTTCGTTCTTGCGTAATCTGTCGCGGTAGCCACTGCCATATCATATTTTTCTTCTTTTAAATAAGAAAGAAGTTCTTTTAAACCTTCCTTTTCTTCCACGCCATGTTCCCGTATGTATGCGTTCATTAATTCCATTCTTCTTTTTCTAACTTTCTGGTAATCAAACTCTGGTGAAACCAACTGTTTTAACATCGGTTCTGCCAATTTCGCACTTAGACTTCGTATTTTTAAACTATGCTCTGGTTTCATGGGATAACCAAATTCATTTGCTGCTTCACACCAAAACCTTTGCAATAATTTCTCTGTATCTATCATAAGACCATCCATGTCAAAAATAATGCCTTTTATCATTTGCTATTGTGTTCCTTTCTATCCGATGTTTATTAGGCGCTTGCGAAACTATAATATTTTATGTGAAAGTGATTCAAAAGAATCAAAACATCGCAGGCACGCTTTCGCTGCGTTCGGCTCGTTTCGCAGGTTCCTGTAATTATTGAAATATTACTATATGAATTCTCATTGTGCAAGCCTTTTCGTTTGATTTTTCCCCGAAATATTACTATATAGATTCTTAGTGTTCATGGTTTTTCGTTTCGATTTTTTTGAAATATTCTTGCCACATCTTTGAATGTGCGTTACAATATTCATGTGTTTTTGAAAAATAAGAATATGATGTTACGATTTATGTATAAACAGTAACATGATTACTCACGAAAAAGGAGAACAACAATGAGTGGATTTTTTGGCGTAGCAGCAAAAGAAGATTGTATGTTTGATTTATATTTTGGAACCGATTACCATTCACATCTCGGTACCAGACGTGGCGGTCTTGCCGTTTATGACACAGAAAAAGGCTTTGACCGTGCAATTCATAATATCGAAAATGCCCCATTCCGTACGAAATTTGACAAAGATTTTCACGAAATGAAAGGTACTATGGGAATTGGTTGTATTTCTGATTATGAGCCACAGCCTTTAATTGTGCGCTCACATCATGGCACTTATGCCATCACCACTGTAAGTAAAATTAATAATACAGATGAGATTGTAAACACCATTTTTAAGCATGGAAACTCCCACTTCTTAGAAATGAGCGGCGGGGACATTAATCCTACGGAACTGGTTGCAGCTATTATTAACCAGAAGGAGAATCTGATTGAGGGGATTCACTATGCCCAGGAATTGATTGAGGGTTCCTTAACTCTTATGCTTTTAACTCCAAAGGGCATTTATGCTGCCCGTGATAAATACGGAAGAACTCCTGTTATCGTTGGAAAGAAAGAAGGCGCTTATTGTCTGACCTTTGAAGATTTTGCATATCGAAATCTGGGATATGAGGATTATAAAGAATTGGGTCCTGGTGAAATCGTTGTTGCCACCCATGAGGGCATCCGTACTTTAATGGCTCCAGGGAAAGAGATGAAAATGTGTACTTTCCTTTGGGTATATTACGGTTATCCTTCTACCTCTTACGAAGGTATCAGCGTAGAGAAAATGCGTTATAATTGTGGAACTTATATGGCGAAGCGGGATACCGTAAAACCTGATATCGTGGCCGGCGTGCCAGACTCTGGTATTGCCCATGCCATTGGTTATTCCAATGAATCCGGCATTCCATTTTCCAGACCTTTTATTAAATATACTCCTACCTGGCCACGTTCTTTTATGCCTACCATCCAAAGTAAGCGTAATTTAATTGCAAAAATGAAATTAATTCCGGTTCATGACTTAATCAAGGATAAGAGTTTATTATTAATTGATGATTCCATTGTCCGTGGTACACAGTTAAGAGAAACTACAGAATTTTTATATCAAAGTGGTGCGAAGGAAGTTCATATCCGTCCTGCCTGTCCACCATTGCTATATGGTTGTAAATATTTGAACTTTTCCCGTTCCAACTCCGAAATGGACTTAATCACCAGAAGAGTGATTGCGAGACTAGAAGGAACGGAAGATGTTACAGATGAGGTTTTACAAGAATATGCAAATCCGGAGTCTCCGAAATATGAACAGATGGTAGAAGAAATCCGTAAAGAATTAAACTTTACCTCTCTTCAATTCAACCGTTTGGATGATATGTTAGAATCCATTGGCATTCCTAAGGAAAATCTTTGTACCTATTGTTGGAACGGAAAAGAATAATTGAAAAATAAAAAAGTACACCAGAATGATTTTTTTCAGCTTTGGTGTACTTTTTACATATAGGATGATTCACATATGATGGTTCACAGTCTACCTTGACAGTTATAAACGCCCCTCATTACTTTCCCATCACTGACAATTATTCTTCCATCTGCTTTGCCAAGAAACTGGCAGCAGTTAATAACAGTTTCTTTTCCGCCACGGTAAGTTTTCCTTTTTCTGTTTTTGAAAGCAAAAAGACTCCACCAATGTAATCTCCTCCTGCAATAATAGGAGCCGCCATTTCTTCTTTATAATCCCCATAACCTTCTACGATCTCTGCAAATCCCTTTTCCCCTTCTTTTGCAAAAATAAATTCTCTTTCGTTTAATCTTTCTTCTATTTCTTTCGTTACCGGTTTGTTTAATACATCTGCCTTTCCTACCCCATAGCAGGCTATGATCTGTTCCCGGTCTGAAATTAATACCGCAAAACCGGTAATCTGTCCTAAGCTTTCTGCATATTGATTTGCAAAGCTAGAGAGTTCACCCATAGGAGAATATTTTTTCAATATCACTTCTCCTTCTCTATCGGTAAAAATCTCAATAGGTGTGCCTTCCCTGATGCCTAAAGTTCTTCGGATTTCTTTCGGAATTACAATTCTCCCTAATTCATCTATCCTTCTAACAATTCCAGTTGCTTTCATATGTTTACTCCTTTTCTCTACTCTAAAATGTGCCAAAAACCCAGTATTTATGCTGTTTTCCGAAATTTTTGCTTATACTGGATTTTCTCCTCGTCTCAGCCCAAAATGGTTCAAAAACGCCACAAAACGCGTTTGTGTATACTCGACAGAAGGCCAAAAAACACTCCAGAGGACTTAGGACGAGTTGTAGCTTTTTTGTTCTTTGTTAGTATCACACTTTTTTTAGAAATTATGAGTAGAATTTCCAATTGTTTTTAATTTTTTAATCGAGATCTGAAAAGGGCGATGACTGATTTTGTCATCGCTCTTAACTGACAGGGGGATATCTCAAAAAGCTACCGTGCCTTTACTTATCATATTATTAACTTAGGGTAAAAAGGATTTTTCTTTCTTAATATCCTCAAATTACTTTTCGTTTCAGGGAAGTAAGGAATTTTGCTTCTTTAATACCCCGGAATTGCTTTGCGTTTCAGGGAGAGAAGGAATTTTGCTTCTTTAATATCCCGGAATTGCTTTGCGTTTCAGGGAGAGAAGGGAAGTTTTCCTCCCATTCTTTCCTGAAGTAATATCATACTATTTTGTTTTGGATGGGATATAATATCCGTTTTTATCTACATACCTCCATCTTTTAATAGATGATTGTGAAACTATCATATTTTATGTGAAAGTGATTCAAAAGTAACAAAACAATGCAGACACGCTCTCGCTGCGTTCGGCTCATGGCGGTACTAAATTTCGCTATAAAATAAATTTTTTTGTTTCCATTGACATATTGTGGCGTGAACCGTATAATAATATTACAGATGAGCAATCATCGTCAGGTGAGTTCCTACCATACAAGTGGAAGCCTTTAAAATCAGGAAAGTTCCTGCCAGATAGTGGAAAACTTTAAAATCAGGAGATTCCCTGCCAGACAGTGGGAAACTTTAAAATCAAAGGGTGGTCACTACGACTGCCCTTTTTTCTAAATTAAGGAGTTTACTATGGATAACTTGAAATTATATGAAATTTCAGAAGAATACATTTCTTACCTTCGTTCCTTTGACAGTTTTGTTTTTTCTGCCAAAGAAGATGATCGAAACCATACTCGCAAATACTTGGGTATTGTTTACACAATCAATAATTACAACTACTATATTCCTTTATCATCGCCTAAAAACACAGACTACCAAATGATTAACGGCAAACGGAAAATACGAAAAAGCATTGTTCCCATCATTAGAATAACTGCTCCTTCAGACTCCGGCGAATTGGAATTAAAGGGTACTCTAAAACTTAGCAATATGATACCTGTTCCATCTTCTGAATTAACCTTATATGACCTTGAAAATGAAACTGACCAATTCTATAAGGCTCTTATACATAAAGAACTGCTTTTTATCCGTAAAAACAGAGATAAAATCATTCAGTATGCAAAAGTTCTTTACAAACAAAAGAAAGAAGAAAATCCTTCTGTGGGTTATTTAGGCAGTACCGTTAATTTTTTCCTTTTAGAACAAAAACATGATGATTTCATAGCAAAAAAAGAGGATAGCCAGTGCTCATAACGAGCATTGGTTACCCTCTTTTTTACTCTTACTCTGCTGCTTCCAATACAACCTCTGCAAATTCTTCATCGGTCATGTTCTAAAGCTTTGTTAATGTCCCCAAATCTGCAATCTACCGGAAACAATATCTATTGTGGTGTCCTGGTAACTTTCTGTCCTCTCTGTAATCGGGTTGATATCCACCTTAACACCGCCAATCGTAAGACCATCTTCATTAAAAGCATTAAACAGTGTATCTTCATGCTCACTTCCTTTATATTCCACCACAATATCAATGTCAGAATTTTTACTTTCAAGACCTCTGCATCGGCTGCCTGATATAATCACATTGTAATTTCCCATATCTTTTCGTACATTTTTTCCAATTCACTACTTGCTTTTCCTTTTCCCCGTATAAAATCTGCGGCGGTATTTCATTTCCGCATACTTTACTACCTGTTTCATATAAATGGCATCATAAGCTCCACCCGCTGCTCCTACAATAGGAATTCCCTGCAAAAACTTCATATATAACAGTTCCTTTGACAAACAACCTGCGGTGGCATCAATGCTTTCCTTAATATTTATTTTCCTACCATAATCTCCATCTTCTATAAAAGAATTTAATTCTTCGTTTATTTCCTGTAATTCTTTTCCATAAGACAAGGCTCCTCGAATTAAATAAAGAATAAATTCTTTCTCTTCTTCCGATTGATAATCAAATCCATAATTTAAAGCTATTTCATAAATGCTTCTTAACATCAGACCGGTAAATAACACAATATCCGGTATTCCAACCCCAAGAATACCAAGTCCCACACCTGAAACTCCGGATAATAAAAGATTTCTGTTTCCGGAACCTGCTGCCCTTTTTGAAAATACCTGCAAAGATTTTCTATTTTTCCTGACATCAGCAGCATATTCATTGATTTGATATGTCTTTTGCAATTCTTCCTTTTTATAAGTCTTTTCTATTACCCCGGTCCCTTTTTCAAACACAACGAAAAATGCTTTTGAAAAAGCCGCATCCAAAGTTCCCTGTAATTTTTCCGGCACCTTTTTTTCTAAAAGCTGGTTTAATTTGGAGTCTTTCTTATCCATTCGCTTTTTTAAATAGGCCCTTTCTTCTTTTACTAATTTTAACCATTCTTTTTTTATCAGAGACTGTTTTTCCTTCATGTTCTATTTCTCCCTTTAAATAAATCACCTCCAGCCCTGCCGGCCGGAGGTGGATCTTACACATCTACTCTGTTTCGTCTATAACTACCTTCTTTAAATCCTGTAATTGTCCAAAAGTTCCTTCAATCATTTCCGAAAATCCTTTTAAACTACCATATACATTATCCATTGTATCTTTACTACTCTGAGTTTCCATAGATACTTCTTCCGAAAC
Organism: Lachnospiraceae bacterium; assembly: GCA_045124495.1. Classification (GTDB taxonomy): domain Bacteria; phylum Bacillota; class Clostridia; order Lachnospirales; family Lachnospiraceae; genus RGIG1668. Next base: position 7,160 of record JBGVLX010000099.1, on the reverse strand, counting down.
TTCAGACAAACGTGAAATACTGTCTACAATGACTTTATTCGCCTTAAATATCTGCCTAACTTCATGTGACATACTTTCAACTCCTGTATGTACCTTATGCATTCCATCTTCCATTGCCTCAAAACTTGTATTTACCTGTTTTACCTTTTCTCTTTGAATATGAATGCTTTCCGCAGATTCCATGATTCCTTCTTTTGTTTCATTGGTAACCATGGTAAGTTCCTGAATAGTAACCTGTTCCTGTTGTGCTGCCTTATCTTCAATAATCTTCTTATCTTCCTTAATAAAAGTAATAATAAGATTAATGGCTTTTCTTGAACCGAAGATACAAACAAGAATTCAGCAATTGTATCACTCAATATATGTTTTGAATAATTTCGCAATTACCTATCTAAAATTCTAAATTCCCGAAGTTAGTAAAGTACTTATATTGTACCTAATCTCACTAGTATTATCAACCACTATTTAGAAAAAAGGTATGTTTCCCTGTTAAGAAAACATACCTTTTTACCATATTAATTCTCTACATATCTTGTAACCCGCCACCAACATGGTAATATCACATTAGTGCATTTCCTGTTTACAAGTCACCTATAGCTTTTTAATCTCTTCTAATTTTTCCTGTATCTGTCTTGACAATGTTTCTACCATTCTTGTGCTGGCAGAAATCTCTTCTGTGGATGCTGCCAGATTAGAAATACGTTCATCCACCTGCAGAATATGTTTGGATAAATTTTCTGCCTGTTCTATCAATGTCTGCATAAATCTTCGAACTTCAGTGGAATTATAATTTGATTCCTCTGCCGCCTCTTTACTGGAGTTGGAAAGATTTTTAATTTCACTGGCAACAATGTTAAATCCTCTTCCTGCCTCTCCGGCTCTGGCAGCTTCAATGGAAGCATTTAAGGAAAGAAGATTGGTTTGGGCTGCAATACCGGAAATAGCAGCATTATTATTTTCAATACTACCTAAGAACTCTGTGATATTCTGGAATATTTCCATCATATCACTGGTAAACTTGCTGACATCCTGCATATCATGTGCAATCTCTGTACTCTCTCCTGCATTGGAATCATTTCCAGCAGTAATTTCCTCTAAAGAATGCATCATATCATCAAAATGAGCCGCAATATCTGCTAAAATCTTAGCTACTTCTTCTGCCTGCTTTAATTTATCCTCAGCCTGTCTTTGAACCTGCTCGTTCAATTCTTTTGCAAGGATGGTTTCTTCCATCGCCAAATCTTTGGCATAATGCACACAGTTATCTTTATTGTTTACACCACGATAAATGGCTTCTGCCATGGCACTACAATTCACATAACCACAGGCAGAACAGTCAATATGGCGTTTTTCCTTCGTATCCTTACCCATATCCAGGAAGATTTTTTCGATATCCTTCTCTGATGCTTTCTGGTTCTTCATTTGCATAGAGCGGTCTGTATAATGGCGGATATAATCATCTAAATTCAGGTTCTTAAACTGGGCATTTAATGCAGCCAGTCTCTTTTTCGGAGTCATATTCTTACCCCATGCACCTTTTTTCTTCATGCTGCTTTCCCGAATATCAAAAAGATTCATAAGAGTATCATCGCCCACAGCCTTGGACTCCTCTACACCGGTTCCATACAAACAACCTTGGGAACAATTTAAGGCATCCACCATAAATGGAAGTTTCTTTCCTTTTTCCACTCTCTCCTGATATTGATGCAGGTATTCATACATATGCTTTTCGCCTTCTGCCTGACGAATAAAAATATCCTCACCAAGGAACCAATATACATTCTCCTTTAAGCCACCTGGCATTGGATACACCGAACCAAGACCATATTCAATTTCATCCTTCGCAACTTCTCCGCCGGAAAGATTATGTTTTTTTATGTACTCAACTAAATGTGCAAAGGTCACATTATAAGAAATATAACCTCCACAGTTCGGGTCATCAATTTCATTCTTTTTCGCAATACAAGGGCTGATAAAAGCAAGTTTATCATTTATTCCCATGTGTTTCTTTGCATAGATGGCACTACACATCATAGGACTATGTACCGGCATTAGTTTCGGTAATAATTCCGGAAGATATTTCTCAATATATCCTACTACCGCAGGACATGGCTGGGAAATTCCACCTAGAAAATTATGAGAAGTAATATAATTCAAATATGCCCAAGTCGTAATGTCTGCACCAAAAGAAACGCTAATAATATGATTTACCCCGGCAGCCTTTAAAATGCCTAAATACTTCTCATATTCTTTCGGATAATTCGCCATAAATGCCGGTGCAACTAAAATCGATATCTTCGCTCCATTTTTTAAATCTTCAAAGAAACGCTCTGTATCATCATTAAAAGATCTCGCACCATGTCTACAGGCACCAAAACAAGCTCCACAAGCAATACAAGCATCCCCATCTACAAAAATCTGAGTTTCTCCATCCGGGGTTTCCACTGCATGATTGGCAGTAGCCACCGGACATACGGAAATACATTTGTTACATCCGATGCATTTTTCATTGGTATACACCAATCCTTTTTTTACTTCCATACCTATCCTCCATTCTAAGAACGCATTTGACATGAAATCAGACTCCCTCTCTCCATACAATGTCACTTTTTCCTTGCGTTCTTAATTTATCTGCTTCTTTTTAGTTTACCATTATTAATACATTTTTTCAATAAAAACCCCAAAATTGTATGGAAATTTGTTGATTTTAAACAAATTATAAATTTATTTTTCATATAGAATCCCGCCCTTCCCTTGCGAAAAAAATAAAATTTTGCTATACTTCCTTCTGACGGAAGCGGAAAATTTCGCATAACATTTCCACAATAGAAAGAAGGAATTATTATGTTAAAAAAAATAACATCGGTACTCCTTGTTGCGACCTTAATCTTATGTATGCTGACAGGATGTTCCGAAAACAAGGAATCTACGAAAACCGATACCAAAACCAACTCTTCGGAATCACTTCCAGAGGAAAATCAGGGAACGAAAAAAGACATTAACATTGGATGTATGAAAGGTCCTACAGCCATAGGTATGATAAAGTTACTTTCTGATTCTGATTCAGAAACCAGCAAAAACAACTATATCTACACCATTGCAGGAACTGCAGATGAAATTAGTGTAGGCTTGGTAAATGGCACTTTAGACATTGCGGCAGTTCCTTGTAATCTTGCCAGTGTCTTATATCATAAAACAGAGGGCGAAATAGTAACCGTTGCAGTAAACACCTTAGGAGTTCTTTACATTGTAGAATCCGGCGACTCCATTCAAAGCGTTAGTGATTTAAAAGGAAAAACCATTTATTCTACCGGTCAGGGAACCACCCCGGAATATACCTTAAGATTTTTATTAACTTCCGCAGGCTTAGACCCTGACAAAGATGTTACCACAGAATATAAGTCTGAAGCTTCTGAAGTCGTAGCAGTCTTAAGTCAGAATCCGGATGCTGTAGCAATGCTTCCTCAACCTTATGTTACTGTGGCGCTGAACAACAATGAAAATTTACGCATTGCCCTTGATGTTACCAAAGAATGGGAAGAAAGTTCTGACAGTACTGTGGTTACAGGCGTTATTGTAGCCCGCAAATCCTTTATTGAAGCCAATCCGGAAGCATTTGAAAACTTTTTAGCTGAATACAAAGATTCTACTACATATGCAAATTCTAACATTGACGAAACCGCAGAACTTCTTGAACAGTACGACATTTTCAAGGCTGCCATCGCAAAAAAAGCCATTCCTTATTGCAATGTAACCTATATGGACAACGAAGAAATGGTAAACAATGTTACTGCATATTTAAACGTGTTATATGAACAAAATCCATCATCCATAGGTGGAAGTTTACCAGAGGAAGGAATGTTCTATCAGAATGACAAATAGAACCCATACTAAGAAAAAAATAGTGGTAAAAACACCACTCATATATTTATTTTGTATCTTATTATGGATTGCTATCTGGCATATCACAGCCACCATTCTTTCCAAAGAAGTATTTCTTCCTACTCCAGGCAGGGTGTTTCTGGTACTTTTTAAGGAACTCCTGCCTTCCAAAGAATTCTGGCTCAGTGTGAAAACATCTTTTCTACACATTGGAGCCGGATTTTTCTTAGGTTCAGCTTTAGGGATATTATTGGCAATCCTTTCTTATGTAAGCAAAGCCATTCGGATATTTCTCTGGTTTCCTATAAAAATCGTGAAATCCATCCCTGTTGCATCTTTTGTAATCCTAACTTTGTTATGGTGTCCCTCAAGAAACCTTTCCATTTTTATTTCATTTTTAATGGTTTTACCTGTTTTATACATTCATACCTTGGAAGGATTACAACAGACAGATAAAAAAATGTTAGAGATGGGACAGGTTTTTCGCATATCCATATTAAAGAAGATTCGGTATATTTATCTTCCACAAATATTGCCCTATGTATGTTCTGCAAGTTCCCTTGCCATTGGTATGGCATGGAAATCAGGAATTGCCGCAGAAATCATTGGACTTTCCAAAGATTCCATCGGAAACCAGCTTTATCAGTCCAAAATATACCTTATGACACCGGAATTGTTCGCCTGGACCATTGTTATTGTAGTATTAAGCATTGCCTGTGAACAGCTTGTAAAAGGCATCACCTTTTTAATGCTCGGAAAGAAGGGGAAGGAATAACATGAATTCTGCTTGTATTGAACTAAAAAATATCTCTTATGCCTATGAAGAGAAAAAAATATTGGATGTTTTTTCTATACAGTTTCCGGAAGGTGAAACCACAGCTATTATGGCACCCTCCGGAAAAGGAAAAACCACCCTTTTACACCTAATCGCAGGACTCCTTACTCCCCAGGATGGAAGGGTGGTATTTTCAAAACCAAACCCGCGAATTTCCATGGTTTTTCAGGAAAATCGCCTGGTGGAATCCGCACGTGTATTTCAAAATATAAAACTAGTAAATCCCAGTCTTTCTAAAGAGGAAATAACAGCCCTCTTAGCCTCATTGGAACTTGAGGATTGTTATTCCAAAAAAGCAGGAAATTTAAGTGGTGGACAATCCAGAAGACTTGCTATCGCAAGAGCCTTAGTCTGCCAATATGATATTCTTCTCTTAGATGAACCTTTCACCGGACTAGATGAAGAAACCAAATATAAGGTTATGAAATGCTTAAAGGATAAGACAAAGGGAAAAACCGTTCTTCTGGTGACTCACAACAAGGAAGAAGCTGAATTCTTTTCCAGCCGGATTGAATTACTAAAAAGCCTGTAACTATAATATCTCAATGATTCACATTATGGATGTTCTGAAGTATCTATTAGTTTCCAGGCTTTCTCCATTTTTATTTATGTCTTCCTATTATTTTTATATTATGATATTAAGGCAAAGGGTATTTTTTCCTCATAATACTTACGAATTACTATGTTTTGTTTTTAAATGGGAATACATTACCACTTTATCGTCTTTCTTTATAAAAGTGGAACCGTTAGGAATGATAACCTTATTCCTCCTTTGTATCATTACAACCAGTTCCTGACGGGAAATATCCAGCTCTTTTACCTGCATTCCAATCCATGGATGTTCTTCTTTAATCAATAATTCTTTTAAATTAATTTCTTCCTCATCTTTGAAATTCTTTGCAGCAATCACCAAGGTATCTCCAGATTTAATCTGAGTATCCCCTTTCGGCAGAAGAATTTCTTCCTCCCTGATAACCATAACCAATAATAATTGAGGCGGAAAAACAATATTTCGAATCAGCTCATTACACCATGGATGATTCAGGTTTATCACAGAAGTGACAAACTTCAGTTCCCGTTCTTCTGTGTGGGAAGTCAAAGCCAGCTTTGTATAATTCTCCACAAATCCCGCGGAAATAATACCAGTGGGAATCGCCACCATTCCGACCCCTAGAAAGGAAATGACAATGGCCATAATTTTCCCCGCTGTAGTGATTGGATAAATATCGCCATACCCTACCGTCAACAAGGTAGATACCGACCACCAGATACCGGAAAATGCATTCTTAAACTTATCCGGTTGTGCCTCATGTTCCAGACTATACATACATAAGGAAGAAGCCACCATTAAGATTAAAATCATACATATGGATGAAAATATCTGATTCTTCTTTTCATTTAAGACATTCACAATAACATTAAAGGCATCATACCTGGAATTAATCTTAAACAAACGAAAAATTCTCATCACACGGAAGATTCGGAAGGCAACCGCCCCTTTTGGGAAAAACAACGGTAAAAAATAGGGTAAAAATGTAACTAAATCAATGATTCCGTAAAATGAAATCATGAAACGAAATCTTGCCTTCCATTTCTTTTCTTCCGGAAAAGCATACTCAGCAGTCCACAGCCTTAAGCAATATTCAATCGCAAAAATAAGAGTCGTAACCAGTTCAACGATTTTTAGTAAACCTCTATATGGTATTGCCTCATCAAAGGTATCAAATAAGGTTACAAACAGATTTAAAAATATCACAAACACAATAAACAAGTCAAAAGCTGCACTTGGTAAATCCTGTTTATTTCCAATCTGTATAATATCAAAAATTCTTCGCTTTATTTTCTCCATCCCACACTCTATCCTTTTATATTATGATGTTGGCTCAAAAGGTATTTTGACCCCATGATACCTACGAATCGCTTCGCACTTTATTCTCCCGCAATTCTAAAAAGTTCGAAATCCGCCCTATTCGGACTACTACGTACTTTGTGCTAGTACCATCATATCTGATTTCCTTATGTTTGTCCATAATCATTAAAAAATATCATTAAAAATATATATCTATATAGTGCTTTTTTATTTTTCCGGTGGTATAATAATAAGATACGAAAAAATATACTCAATGACTTACGGCGGAATCATAATCAGCCAGAATGGAGGATTTAAATGAAAACATCCCACGATACGAAAAAAAGTGGTTTGAATATTATAATTGTAGGTTGCGGAAAGGTTGGAACTACTTTAATTGACCAATTATCAAAAGAAGGACATGATATCACTATCATAGATAAGAGCCCCGAAAACATTCAAAACATTACTAATTTATACGATATTATGGGGATTGTAGGGAATGGAGCCAGCTACAGTGTTCAAATAGAGGCCGGCATTCAAAATGCAGACTTAATTATTGCAGTAACCGAGTCTGACGAGTTAAATCTTTTA
>JBGVLX010000098.1:0-5412 GCA_045124495.1 Lachnospiraceae bacterium | reverse complement strand
CTTCTTTTTTTCCAGTTCAGCATTGCATTCTGCCAGTTTCTTTTCATAGTAATGATATAGGATTCCTCCTAATTTGATTCTATCCTCCTCTGTATCCTTTTGCTGTTCCATGCAAACATTGATTTTTTCCTGAAGTTCTGTTATTTTTTCTCTAAAATCCTCTGCCTCCAGATACAGTCCGGCACACTGCATTCTGCATAATTCCTTATCTGCTTCATCCTTGCTGTGTTTACTTCTGGAAATCCTGTCTTCTGCCAGAATTCTGTCCTGCACTTTTTCTGCCTTATCGTCCTGCAGCTGATACAGTTCATAAGATATCCTTTCGTACTCAATTTGATTTAAAAGCTGTAGTAATTGCTCCTGATGCTGATTTTCCTGTATCAGTTTATCATTCTGCTCTGAAATCATCTGGTTAATATTCTGGATAAAATCTGCTATCAGACTTTTCTGCTGTTCTAATAAAACTTCTGCCTGGTTATACTCTTTCAGTTTCCGTTCCATAATATCAGCATCTTCCATATATTTTTCCATGATTTCTTTTTGCTTAATTTTAGATTGGTTACTCCGGTACATTTTGATAAACTTAAATGCCAGATTTTGAAATCCTTTGATTTTGCTGTTTTCTACGTTTAATTTATTTTCAATGGCATCTAAAAACCACTTTTCTACCAGTCCTTTTTCATCTTTTGCATTGAAAAACAATTCTGACAAACCAGATTCCTTGAGATTCACTTTTCTAATGATATTTTCCCATTCTTTACAATTAATCTGATATTCATTTAATTTTGAAAAGTACATTCTTCTATGATTGGCATTTCCCATATCGTAATAAGAAAAATCTGAATTTTTCTCTTTTTTCAGTTTTTCAAATTCAGCTTTGCAGTCACCAAACCCTCGCAGTGTTTTTCCACTGCCCCGCTGTTCAATTATAGGAAGATTATCCATATCATATTTCACAGCCTGCTTGTAAAATCCTGTGAAATTTATCATTTCCAAGTCTTCCTCTTCTTCCGGATTCTGATTTTTCCGAACCATCATTCCTGTAAGAAAATAACCCTGTCCATGGTCTAACAGCCATTCTGCCATAATAAAAGTAGGCTGATTTCCTGTAAAATAGCTTTTAAAAGGACGGTCTGTAAAATCACGATACTTTTTATGTACAAATAAACTCATTACCATTTGTACCAAAACTGTTTTTCCTCCACCGTTTCTTAAGGACAACAGTGTAGATTCACCGTTTAAGTCAAAAGTTTCATCATCAATTCTCATGGTATTTCCATTGTAATTAAGATTCATGATTCTAATTCTGTTTATCTTGCTCATCTTCTAACACCCCCAATGCTTTCATGATTCGGTTATAATTATTTCTGTTTAACAACTTCCACTCCATAATATTATCTAGTTTCTCTGTGGTTTTTATCATTTCATCTTCCTGGATGTATACAATCAGGTTTTGTTTTTCTAAGAAATCAAGAATACTGTTAATAAAACCTTCTTTTGTAGTCTTTTTTCTGGAGTTTTTATCATCACTTTTCAAAGCTTCGAATGCCTCTGCCATGCTCTGATAATCCAGTCCTGTTTTTTCTATCTCTTCCTCAGCTTCCACTCCTGCTTTTAAACGCTCTGATATAAGGTTTTGTAATTGTCCTGCTTTCATAAAATCTCTGGACTTACATCTGCTTCCCTGACCGTCATAAAATTCTGCTAATAAGGTAAGCAGAACAAATTGTGATAAATAATAATCTTTATCCGTTGCCCCTGATTTACAAAGCTCTTTTTTCAAGTCTGCTTTGGAAAAGCCCAGATAAGTATTACTAATATTTGGCATAATATAAATAACACTTCCATACCTTTCTATCATACAATCTGCAATTTCTCCCTGGCTTTTAACCAGATTCATCACTTCTTCATTTTCCACATACGCCTTGTACAATTCCGGCTCTTCGCTTTCTTTCAAAGAACTGTTACAAAGCAGATGATAAAAAATACTTTGGCTAAGTTTTATATTTTCTATTTCGTATGCCACTGAAATTCCTCCTATGTTTCATACCATAATTCCACATCCGAGCAGCGAATATTTTTGTATTTACCCTGCTCATTTTTCACTTGTTCAAAACACACTTGCTGGCCCTGTTCTGCACGTAAAATATGTATTTTCTTGATATGACTCCAATTATTTTCTTCTATAATATCTAAAACCATTTGATTTAACTGAAAGTTTTCCGGTGTTTCCATGAGAAATTCACTTCGTTCTTTTTTTAACTTTGAAATATCAAGTTCTCCTGCACTTAGCAGTTCTATCATAATTTCTCTGAAAATCTCTAAGGAAGGAAATAATACCTGCTTTTCCTCTTCCTCTATTCCAGCTTTTAAAACAGATAAGGATATACTGCCTTCTGTTATCATATGTTCTAGTATCATTTTCAGGCTTTTTTCGTATTTTTCCAACCGTTCTCTTATCAATCGCGCCTTTTCTTCCAGATATTCTTCTTCCTCAAAGCCCAGTTCTTGAGTTTCATCTTCTATTTCCTTTTTTCGAATGCGTTTCTGTATTTCAAAAGCTTTCTCCATATTATATACTTTTGGCATCTGATTCCAAAAAAGAGGCTGAAAGAATTCTTCCATATGCTCTAAGAGAGAGGCATCTTTCAATACTTTGTCATATAATTCACTTTTAAAATGAAACCGTTGTACCATGGTCATATTAGAATAGTTTTCTAATTCTATATCATATAAACTCTTTAAATCCAAATGCTCATTTAAAATTTTCTGATGTTCATCCAAAGAACGTACCAGATAACTTTCGATTTCTCTTAAGCGGTTTAAACTGTCTTCATCTTCTGTTGTCAACGTTCTTATATTAATATCATCTTCTTCAAATTCCTGTACACGCTTTTCTACTAATTCTTTATGGGCTTTAAATTTCTGTCTGGTTTCTTCTATGGTATGAATATTTTCTTCTACAATCTGCCTGTATTCTTCTACCGAATAAGCCAGTGCATTCTGGCGAATTCTTCCCATAGCTTCCTGAATTTTCTGTGTCTGAATGCGTAACTGGTCAAAAACATTTTTAATATCATTGACAGCTCTTCCATAATCCGCCCGTTCCAAATGAAGCTTAAACAACATTTCATGAACAGTTAACTTTAAGTTATTTTCCAGTTCCATAGTGGATAGAATCATATTATATCCGTCTTCCGTAAGATAATAAGAAGTTCTACGGATGCCATTATCCAGATACACAATTTTATTTGCAATATAATTTATATGAATTTCTGTGTATTCCTTTTGTTCATAATCATAAGCTTTAAAATACATGGCACTTCCGGAATTGCTCAAAATCACATTTACAATAAAATCTGCCAAGTTATTTAAATCGTCATAGGAATATTCTTTTTTATAATAATGGTCGTTCACTGTACCAATAAATTCTGCAATATCATCAATGGTGCAATTTTCTTCTTTTAAAGAATACTCCATCAAAAATAAAAGCACTGTGAAAATTAGGTTCACCTGCTGGTCTATGGTCTCAATTCCATACTGCTTCCATGTGTCTTTTCGAAAACTGTTATTCATCAATATGGCATATCTTCCAACACTTTTCATTCTTCTGGGAAAATCTTTCAAAAAATCCATAATTAATAATCCCTTTCATTTAAAATTTCCTGGGGAATATATTTTCCATCTTCCAATATATTCCTCATTTTTTTCTGAGTAATCGGAGAAAAACTTTGAAAAAAGCTATTCCCTGCATTTTTATTCTGTCCTTCTTTGGTTTCCGGCAGTTGCTGATATCCTATGTTTTCTGCCTTTTCTAACATTTTCTCATAGGCCTGGGTAAACAGAAGGATTTCCACTTGATTCGCATATTCTTTTTGCAAATGTTCGAATATTAGAATTCCTTCATAATCTAAATCTCCGAAATAGTAGACTTTATTTTCTTCCTGCTTAAAATAAGGTTCCACATAATTTACAAAATCTGCAAAGGATTTGTAGATACTTTTTCCGCCACCATATATAAGAGTGCCTACCTTTAAACCAAGTAAAGTGTCCTTCTGGTGGATTAAATGTTTTCGCATACTGTAAAATGTGTCTTTATTTTCAATAATTAAAAAATTTTGCGGTGTATGCTTGTGATGGGAGTAGTAGGACATTGGCTCTGAGGTTTCATAGAAATTCAGCTTTTCTTCTGGGAACTTGAGACGTGACAGCAGACTGCGGCCTTTTTCACGATCTAGAAATTTCTCCCGATGGAAAATTTCAAAGCTGCGTTCGTTAATGGTGGCCGGAGATGTTAAAAGTTCCTTATCTTTGGTAAGGTACTGGCTTAGCAAACGGATTTGTTTTTTATCTTCCTTGTATTTCTCTGGATTTTTCTGATAATATTCAGTATTTAAAATGGGATTTAGCTGGTAACGTAGTTCTTCTTGAATTTCAGAGTAATCCTGTTCTTTTTGGAAAATCCAGTAAGAGTTGTATAATGCCGGTTTTTTCCCGTTCAAACCAGACGCCTTGACCGGGATCAGGCGTCCGCTTTCTATTTCATTGCAAATGTAATGGTAAATTTGTATGTAATCCATGGCTGGATGGGTTTTGATAATGTCGGTTAATTTCATTTTTGTTTTTCCCATGTTGGTACCTCTTGTGTGAGTTGATGAGTTTATTATAGGTTATTTGTGGGTGCTTGTGTAGTTGTGTAGTAAATTATGTTGCTTTCGTTGATGGATTTATTATAGGTTATTTATAGTTTGGAGACAATAATTTCTTTTTCAGTTTTTCAACAACCCCTTCATCTGCCGGCAGCCACTCCACACTATCCAACTGTTCTTTCTCTAGCCACTTTGCATCCTCATGTTCTTTCAACACTAGTTCCCCAGACTTTATGGTACATAAAAAGCAGTCCATAGATAAATGAAAGCTTGGATAATCATATTCCACCCTTTCCAAAAGTTCTCCTACTTCAATCTCTGTATCTAACTCCTCTTTTATTTCTCTTACCAATGCCTGCTCTGGTGTTTCTCCTTCCTCAATTTTTCCTCCCGGGAATTCCCAGCCCCCTTGAAATTCTCCATATCCTCTTTGTGTTGCAAAGGTCTTCCCATCTTTTTGAATAATTGCGGCCACTACTTTTATTGTTTTCATTTACTATTCCTTTCTCTTGTTTAGGGTTACAGGTTATAAGCCTTTTATAAAACAATTATAATCCTCTTTTTCTGCAATATTACTTTGTAAATAGCGAAGTAAATCTTCCCTTACCGGATGGCGCATCTTCACTTTTACTTTCGTGATATCACGTTCTTTCCCATTGTTATCTTTTTTCTTATCAGCTTCCATGTTTACTATATCAAATAGTCCCATATAATAAAAGTTTGTTTCTGCATCGCTTTTCTTTACTAGTAAATGCTTCCGAGG
>JBGVLX010000097.1:0-4743 GCA_045124495.1 Lachnospiraceae bacterium | reverse complement strand
ATGGAAAAGAACCTGGACACATTCAGAAAGAATCAAACTTTTTGAATGATTATCAGGAATTTTATCTAGAAGGAAGTGATCCTATGAAAATAGAAAAAATAAATGATAAACAAATACGCTGTATTTTGAACCGGGCAGACCTTGCCGACCGTGACCTTCTTCTCAGTGAATTGGCCTATGGAAGCCAGAAAGCAAGAGCCCTTTTTAGTGATATGATGGAAAAAGCCTCAATGGAATTAGGTTTCGAAGCAGGAGAAACTCCACTTATGATTGAAGCCATTCCCATTTCTATGGATTGTCTGGTATTAATTGTTACAAAAGTAGAAGAACCGGATGAGTTAGATACCCGTTTCTCACGGTTCAGTTCTGCAGATCCGGAAGAATATTTTTCAGATTATGACGACCTGGAAGAAGACGAAGAATATGAGGATGAGGATACTGACTTTTCAGAATCAGATTTCATAAATGAGGATTCTACGGTTCTTGATTTAATGAACATTTTAGATGATTCCGTAAATCCGGTAAATCTGAATGATTTTGTTCCATTAAAAGAAACCCTGTCCCACACCCCTCTTATTCAGACACTGAAAGAAAAGAAAGAACAGGAAAAAGCGTTGAAACGACTGTTTCACGTAGTATCTTTTACAAATTTTAATATTTTAATTAAGGCCGCCCGTACTTTGGGAACAGATTATTCAGGAGACAGTTTATTATATAAGAATCCTGTTACCTCCACCTATTATCTGGTCTTATATCGTGGTAGCCAGGATTCAAACCAGTATAATCATTGCATTCATGTTTTATGCGAATATGGTAATTTAGAAACCACCTCTTTGGGTACCCTTTCCTATTATAACGAACATTTTACCATGATGCTTTCCCAGCATGCAGTAAATGCATTGTCAAAACTGGCTTAAAAACTTTTTGAATTTCGGGTGAAAGAAAAAACAGCGAAAGGAACGAATATGCAAACATCCCTTTCACTCGTCAGTTTGCACCTCAATATAAATTTTTCATTGCGATTCCTCTAAAAGCAGGAACCAATTTATTTTGAGAACCGGTACAACAAAATGAGTTATGCAGATCAGCTTTTTATAAATATGTGCAAAGATATCATTGAAAATGGTGTCAGCACAGAAGGAGAAAAAGTACGTCCCAAATGGGAAGACGGTACCTTCGCATACACCATCAAACGTTTCGGCGTAGTAAACCGTTATGACCTTTCCAAAGAATTTCCAGCCATTACCCTTCGGAAAACATATATTAAATCTGCTATCGACGAGTTACTTTGGATCTGGCAGAAAAAATCCAATAATGTAAACGATTTAAGAAGCCACATCTGGGATTCCTGGGCTAACGAAGATGGTTCCATCGGCAAAGCCTACGGATACCAGATGGGAGTAAAACATAAATACAAAGAAGGAGAAATGGATCAGGTAGACCGGGTGATTTATGATTTAAAGAACAATCCATATAGCCGACGTATTATGACCAACATATACGTACATCAGGATTTACACGAAATGAATCTTTATCCTTGCGCCTACAGTATGACCTTTAATGTAACCGGAAACAAATTAAATGCCATTTTAAACCAGCGTTCCCAGGATGTACTTGCAGCCAACAACTGGAACGTGGTGCAATATGCTGTTTTAGTTCATATGCTGGCTCAGGTCAGTGGTCTGGTTCCCGGAGAACTGGTACATGTCATTGCGGATGCTCATATTTACGACCGTCACATACCGATTATAAAGGAACTGATTGAACGTCCTACTTATCCTGCACCAAAGTTTTCCATGAATCCGGACATTACAGATTTTTATGACTTTACTCTAGATGACTTTACCATCGAAGATTATCAGACCGGGGAACAAATCAAAAACATACCAATTGCAATTTAAGTATAGATACTACGAGCCGGACGCAGCGAAAGCGTGCCTGCATTGTTTTGTTTCTTTTGAATCACTTTCACACAAAATTTTATACTTTCGCAATCACCTACACCATTTAAAACCAGCAAAGGAGAAAGACCATGAATTTAATTGTTGCAGTGGATAACAACTGGGCCATCGGCAAAAATAACGGTTTATTAGTAAGAATTCCGGAAGACCAGAAATTCTTCCGTCAGACTACCACCAATCACGTTGTAGTCATGGGAAGAAAAACATTAGAAAGCTTCCCAAATAAAATCCCCCTTCCAAACCGTGTAAACATCGTATTAACCAAGAACCTGGATTATCAGGCAAAAGATGCTGTTATCGTACATTCTGTAGAGGAATTATTTGAAGTTCTAAAAGATTACAAAGACAGAGAAATTTTTGTCATTGGCGGCCAATCCATCTACGAACAGTTACTGCCATATTGTGATGTGGCCCACGTAACAAAAATTAACTATGAATACGAGGCAGATGCCTATTTCCCTAATCTCGACAAACTACCGGAATGGGAAATTGTAGCAGACAGCGATGAACATACTTATTTTGATTTAGAGTATACCTTTTATAAATATGAACGAAAGAATCAATCTAATTAAATTAAGGGCTTGTCACAAAAGTGACAGGCCCTTTAGTACATATATCCAGAGTGTCAGTGTAACTGCCGAAACCAGTGTGGTAACTACCACAATACTGGCGGATAACGTAGCATCATTTTTCATTTGTTTTGCCATAATAAAACTGGTAGATGTGGTAGGGGAACCAAGCATAATAAGAATTGCCATTAATTCCTGGTTCCGAAATCCCATAAGGACTGCAACCGGAAGAAATAACAAGGGCTGAATGATAAGTTTCATACTACTTCCAATCAAAGTAGGTTTCAGCTTCTTTATGGCCTTTTTCCCTTCAAATCCTGCTCCTATGGCAAGCAGTGCCAGAGGACTTGCAAGACAGGAAATACTTCCCATAGTCTTCGTTACAATCTGCGGAAATTCCACATCAAACAAAGCAAACGGAATTCCTAAGAAAATAGCAATGATAATGGGATTTTTCAATATATTTTTTGCTGCCGTTTTAATAGGACTTGCCCCTTCTATCTTCTCGCTGGAACGAAACGTCAGCACAATCACGGAATAAATATTATAAAGTGGCACACAGGACACAAGCATCAAAGGTGTCATGCCCACATCCGAATACACATTCTTCACAAAGGCCAGTCCTAAAATAGCAACGGAACTTCGAAAAGAACCCTGGACAAAAGATCCTATTACAGTCTTATCCTTAAAAATAAGCTCCGCAAATCCCCAGATACCAATGAAACAAACCGTGGTTACTATCATACAGTATAGTGAAAACCGGATGTCAAAATCTTCTCTGATATTGGAGCCGGCAATATCCTGAAACAATAGCACCGGAAGGCATACCTGAAACACCAGTTTATTGGCTGTTTTCGTAAATTCTTCGTTGATAAGATTCCATTGTTTAAAAAGTCCTCCTAAAAGAATCACTAAAAACACCGGAATCGTCGCATTTAACGCATAGATAAAATTACTCATTTTTTTACACTTCTTTTTCTAACAATATAATAATTCAGAGCCATCCATTCCACATTAGTTGCTTTCAGGCTCTGAATTCTTTACGTTTTTTCTTATCCATAACATAGCATATCCTCTTTGTTATGAATCTTCTCAATTCGCTATGTAACTTACCGGATTTTTACACATTACCAAAGTACTTTTTTGTATTTTCATCTTCTAATAAGGTAACCATAACTGCCTTTTCAACATGTCTTCTGTTTTCCGCCTGGTCTATAATATGGTCTAAATTCTTATCTACCACGCTTTGGGAAATTTCATATCCAATGTGCATTGGCATATCATGAAGAACGATGGCTTTGCTTCCTTCTAACAGTTCATCATTAATCTGGTATGGCATCATCTTTGCAATGGTTTCTTCTTTTTGTTTTGCAAATGCTGGATTGTTAAAGAATTCCATATCAACCCAGGTATCTGTATATAATACATCCATGTCTTTTACGATTTTCTTTAATTCTTCCATAGAAATAGAAGGATCAATCTCTACGTAATTACCGGTTTCTTTCGCTTTTTCATAGAATTCTTCCGGTACTCCGGTATCGTTTACAATCGGAGTCAGGCTGTATAATTTTCCGCCCAATCTTGGAAGAGAATCCACCAAAGAATTTAAAACATTGTTTTTTGCACCTATGTACAAGAAGTTTACTGCTAAGGTTCCAAACTGTTCTTTTACCTTTAATAAATCAGCCAATGCCTGACATGGATGGAAACTGTTATCACAGCCATTGATAAATGGTACTGTAGTGTTTTTACCCATCAACTCTACCATTTCATTTCTCTTAAGTCTTGCCATGATAATATCAACATTTCTTCCAACATATCTAAGTTCTGAAATCGTATCTCCTAATACAAAGTTACTTTGTTCCCATAACTGGTTATAATAAGTTCCACCTAATTCTGTCATACCTGTAGAAAAGGATAAGAAAGTACGAGTGGAAGTTTTTTCAAACAACATATATAATTTCTTTCCTGCAAGGATATCCTTAAATTTCTCCGGATTTGCCTTAATCGCAGCTGCCCTGTCTAATAATACTTCTATCTCGGCAGGTGTATAGTTTCTAAAATCCAATAAGTTTCTCATGATTCGTCAAATCCTTTCTCGTAAAATAATAGACTCCCATTGTATCATAAAACAAGGTATGATTCAAGAAATAATTACTGTTCAGATGATTAAGAAACTCATTATGAGAGCCTACCGGTTAATTCCTTTAACT
>JBGVLX010000096.1:0-12910 GCA_045124495.1 Lachnospiraceae bacterium | reverse complement strand
TAAAAGCAATTGCTGTGCAGGAAGGCAAAGAGCAAAGTTCAATAAAAAAAGGAACTTATA
Source organism: Lachnospiraceae bacterium (assembly GCA_045124495.1). GTDB lineage: Bacteria > Bacillota > Clostridia > Lachnospirales > Lachnospiraceae > RGIG1668. The sequence goes on along the minus strand of JBGVLX010000096.1, from coordinate 12,850 downwards.
CGATTGTAATCCCCGCACCGGAAGAACCGGAGAAGGAAGAAGAATTAAAACCGGAAGAAGAATTAAAACCGGAAGAAGAATTAAAACCGGAAGAAGAAACACCGAATACAGGAATAAATAAACCAGTATTTGATGAGTCGGATATTGTAAAACCTTCAAGTAACAATAACAATAAGCCGAATGTAACAAAACCAACCACAACGCAGACCACAACGCAGACCACAGTTTCTAATAATAATTCTTCGAAAGAGGAATCTTTTGTGACTGAAACCCCTGTGTTGGATGAATCTGATATTGTATCAGATCCGAAGGATAAGGAACAGGTTGAATTTGATGCTGATGCATGGATGGATTCAGAAGGAATTCCTACGGAAAATAACAACTCTACAGAAGCAGATAATGTAGAAAATACGAAAATTCCTGATGAACCAGAAAAGTTGGAGGAAAGTGAAGAAGACAAACCAAGTCAATTGCCATTGTATGTAGCGGTAGCAGTGGGGGCAACAGCAGTTGTTGGTGGTTTCGTTTTCTATTTCTTAAAATTAAGAAAAAGAAAGTGGTAAAAATAATTTAAAATAATTGACAAGCATTCAATTCTTTTTTATAATGCTAGTAATATGTAAAAGGCTGTGATGAGAAAAAGTAGAAGAAATACCGCCTACAGAAAGTAGCCGTTAGATGAGAGGCGCAGGTAGGATTTCTTTGAATACATCTTTGAGCTGCATCCTGAACTTATCTCATGTAGATAAAAGTAGGCGGTGACGTAGTCCATACGTTATAGTGGAAAAGTGCTGAAACAATTGCAAAGACGCATAAGAATGATTGATTTTATAGGAAGCTTGATGCAAATTGGTTCTTTGATATAAAGTACTTACTGAGATGGATTTCGCGAGAAATTTATGAAGATAAGGTGGTAACACGAAGAGAAACCTTCGTCCTTTTCCAATGAAAGGGATGAAGGTTTTTCTTTTGCAAAGAATTGCAAAAGTATTGCTATTTGCAAGGATAGTAGCACGAAAGTATCAGAATCCATAGTTATTCAGGATATAATAGAAAACGGGATTAAAACTTTGTAAAATAACAAAAAAGGAAGGAAGAAGAATATGAAAGTATATGACGAATTAGTAGCGAGAGGATTAATCGCACAAGTAACAGATGAGGAAGAAATCAAAGAATTGGTAAACAATGGAAAAGCGGTGTTTTACATTGGTTTTGACCCTACAGCAGACAGCTTACATGTAGGACATTTTATGGCACTATGTTTAATGAAACGTTTGCAAATGGCTGGAAATAAACCGATTGCATTAATTGGTGGTGGAACTGCCATGATTGGAGATCCATCCGGAAGAACGGATATGCGTCAGATGATGACCAAAGAAACAATTCAGCATAACTGTGAATGTTTTAAAGAGCAAATGAGTAAATTTATTGATTTTTCCGATGGAAAAGCAATTATGGTAAATAATGCAGATTGGTTATTAGATTTAAATTATGTAGAAGTACTTCGTGATATAGGTCCGCACTTTAGTGTAAATCGTATGTTGACGGCAGAATGTTATAAACAAAGAATGGAAAAAGGCTTAAGCTTTTTAGAATTTAACTACATGATTATGCAAAGTTATGATTTCTATGCATTATTCCAAAAATACGGCTGTAATATGCAGTTTGGTGGAGATGACCAGTGGTCCAATATGTTAGGTGGAACAGAATTAATCCGTAGAAAATTAGGAAAAGATGCTTATGCTATGACCATTAATTTATTATTAAATTCAGAAGGAAAGAAAATGGGCAAAACCCAGTCCGGTGCAGTTTGGTTAGATCCAAAGAAAACAAGTCCTTTTGATTTTTACCAATACTGGAGAAATGTGGCGGATTCTGATGTATTAAAATGTTTAAGAATGTTGACGTTCCTTCCTTTAGAGCAAATCGATGAAATGGATCAGTGGGAAGGAAGTAAGTTGAATACAGCAAAAGAAATTCTTGCATTTGAACTTACCAAGCTGGTACATGGAGAAGAAGAAGCTGCGAAAGCAGACGAGGCTGCAAAAGCATTATTCTCAGGACAAAATGCGGAAAATATGCCTAAGGCAGTGTTAACATCAGATGATTTTACAGACGGAACTATAGATATTTTAGGAGTTCTTCAAAAATCCGGTTTAGTACCATCACGTTCGGAAGGAAGACGTGCAGTGGAACAAGGTGGTGTAACTGTGGAAGGAGAAAAGGTTACGGATATTAAAACCACTTATGGCAAAGATGCTTTTGAAGGAGAAGGTCTGGTTGTAAAACGTGGAAAGAAAAACTTTAAACGTGTCGTAGTAGAATAAAAAATGACAGATCATATTAGTAAAGAACGATTTTTATACGCACTAGAAAAAGGAAAAGACCAGATAAAAATTACGGATGGCATTGGTACCTTAAGTGAAAAAACAGTTCATTCGGTACTAAAATATTACTTTGAACCGGATGATAAAAAACATGAAATACCCATTGGGAAAAAAATAGCAGATATTTTTAATGGAGAAGACATTATTGAAATTCAAACGAAACAACTGAATCGTCTAAGACCGAAATTGGATGAATTTTTACTGAATTATCATGTGACAGTGGTGCATCCCGTGGTTGTAGAACGACAGTCCTTTTATATCGAGCCTTCTACCGGAGAAATTACCTCGGGAAGACTTTATAAAATGAAGTCTGGAAAATATCTGGCTTTTCCGGAAATCTATAAAGTAAAACAATATCTTTTAAATCCAAGATTTCATTTATGTTTTGTTCTGATTGGGGTAGAAGAATACCGTGTCCTAAATCCGAAGCGTAAAAATCCTAGAAATGGGGCAAAATGTAATGACCGTATACCTACTAAAATATTAGACGAGATTTATATTAATGAAGTTTATGATTATGCTGCTTTTATACCGGAAAATTTAGAAACTGGGTTTACCAGCACTGATTTTGCCAAAGCCGCAGGAATTGGGAAAAGCCTTTCACAAATTGTGTTAAATATTTTAACCCATGTTGGTGCGGTAAAACGAATTGGAAAAACGGGGAATCAATATCAGTATGAAAAAAACATCGATTGTTTTTGAAAATACTGATAGCTTGTGGTAGAATGATATCAGGGTTAAAGGGCTATGCTTTTTGTGACTACATGTAAAAGTATGACTTTATGAAACGAAAAAACATCATAAGGAAAGGAAACTGTAAGCATGAAAATACTTATTAAGAATGGCCGGGTACTGAATCCGGCGACGAATTTTGATCAGGTAGCAGATGTTTTGATTGAAGAGGATAAAATTGTCCGTATATCTAGATATATTGATGAAAATGCAGACGAAATCATCGATGCCAGAGGAAAGTTTGTGATGCCTGGGTTCATTGATTTGCATGTACATTTCAGAGATCCTGGTTTTACCCATAAAGAAGATATTATAAGTGGCTCGAAAGCAGCAGCGGCCGGAGGAGTGACTACGGTATGTGCTATGCCGAATACGAAACCGGCAGTAGACAGTGTTGAAACTTTGAATTATATTTTGGATAAAGCGAAGAATGCTACTACAAATGTCTGTCAGCTTAGTGCAATCACAAAAGATATGGCAGGAACCGAACTGGTTGATTTAAAAAAAATGAAGGATGCAGGAGCGATTGCATTTAGCGAAGATGGTAAGAGTGTAATGGATATTAACCTTTACTATGAAGCATTAAAGCAGATAAAGGATATGGATGCTTTAGTTATGGCACATTGTGAAGAAAAAAATCTTGTGAAGGACGGGGCTATGAACGAAGGGATTGTTTCTCAAAGCCTTGGAATACCTGGAATTATGAATGCAGTGGAAGACATTATTACGGCCAGGGATATCTTCCTCGCCAATGAAACGGGTGTCCGGTTGCACATCTGTCATGTATCCACAGAAGGTGCAGTTCGTCTGATTAAGATGGCAAAGGAAATGGGAATAAAAGTAACTGGGGAGGCATGTCCGCATCACTTTATATTGTCGGATGCAGTGATTGACAAAGACGATGCTAATTTTAAAATGAATCCCCCTCTACGTAGTGAGAGAGATGTGAGAGCAATTGTTGAAGGTTTGAGGACAGGGATTCTTGATGCCATATCCACGGACCATGCTCCACATCATAAAGATGAAAAGAGTAAAGGAATCAAAGAAGCGCCTTTTGGAATTGTTGGATTGGAAACAAGTGCGGCATTAACTTATACAGCATTGGTGGACCAGGGAATACTTACACCGTTGCAAATGGCAGAAAAGATGAGTTATAACCCGGCCAAAATTTTAGGTATCGACGATAAGCGAGGACGAATCGAAGAAGGGATGGTAGCAGATGTTGTAATCTTTGATCCTTCGGAAGAAGTAGTAATTGATGCGGGTAAATTCCGTTCGAAAGCAACCAATACACCTTTTGACGGAAAGTTGGTAAAAGGAAGAGTAAATTGTACCATATTAGGTGGAAATGTGGTATTTGATTCATGCAAATTCATATAGGAGGAGAAAGTTATGATTAACAAATTAATAGACAAAATTACAAATTTACAGGCTCCCATTGTGGTGGGATTGGACCCAATGCTTGCATATGTGCCAGACCATATTAAAAAGGCAGCATTTGAAGAATATGGAGAAACTTTAGAAGGCGCAGCAGAAGCAATTTGGCAGTTTAACAAAAAGATTGTAGATGCTACTTATGATTTAATTCCGGCAGTAAAGCCACAGATTGCTATGTATGAACAATTTGGGATTCCGGGACTGGTTGCTTTTAAGAAGACTGTAGATTACTGTAAGGAAAAAGATTTGGTAATTATTGGTGATATCAAACGTGGTGACATTGGTTCTACCTCTACTGCTTATGCTGTCGGACATGTTGGAAAAGTACAGGTAGGTGAAAACAGATATTATGGTTTTGATGAGGATTTTGTAACAGTAAATCCTTATTTAGGAACCGATGGTGTGAAGCCGTTTATCGAGGTTTGTAAGGAAGAAAATAAAGGTATTTTTGTATTAGTAAAGACTTCTAACCCATCCAGTGGAGAATTCCAGGATCAGTTGGTAGACGGTACTCCGTTATATGAATTAGTAGGAAAGAAAGTTGCCGAGTGGGGCGAACAACATATGGGAAATGGATATAGTTATGTTGGTGCAGTAGTAGGTGCTACTTATCCGGAAATGGGTAAAGTATTAAGAAAGATTATGCCAAATACCTACATTTTGGTTCCTGGTTATGGTGCTCAGGGTGGTAAAGCGAAAGATCTGGTACACTATTTCAACAAAGATGGTTTAGGTGCTATCGTAAACTCATCCAGAGGAATCATTGCAGCATATAAACAGGAAGCTTATGCAAAGTTTACACCAGAACACTTTGAAGAGGCATCAAGACAGGCGGTGATGGATATGATTGAGGATATCAAAGGCGCCCTTTCAGAGTAAAAGGAAGAATAAATGGAGGATATTATGAGCACATACAAAGGAATTGCGGTGGTAAAGTGTCAGGAAAAGATAGCCACAGATGTTTATAGTATGGTTTTAGAATGCGAAGAAGCAGCCAGACAGGCGAAACCGGGACAATTTATTTCTCTATACTGTAAAGATGGAAGTGCATTGTTGCCTAGACCAATCAGTATTTGCGAAATTGAAGAAACAACGCTTCGTATTGTTTATCGTGTGGTGGGAAAAGGAACCAATGAGTTTTGTAAGTTGGTTGAAGATGATATTATAGAAATTATGGGACCATTAGGCAATGGGTTCCCACTAGAAGATGGAAAAGCTATTATAATCGGAGGTGGAATCGGAATTCCTCCGATGCTTGAATTGGCAAAAACATTAAATTGTGAGAAAAACATTGTTTTGGGATATAGAGATGAAATTTTTTTGGCGAAAGAATTTGAAGCTTATGGCAATGTTAGCATTGCTTCTGAAGATGGAAAAAATGGCGTGAAAGGAAATGTATTGGATGCCATAAAGCAAAATGGAATCGAAGGAGAAGTTATTTATGCTTGTGGACCAACTCCGATGCTTCGTGCCATTCAAGCCTATGCCATAGAAAAGGGAATCAAGGCTTATCTTTCATTGGAAGAGAAAATGGCATGTGGCATCGGCGCATGTCTTGCCTGTGTATGTAAGTCAAATGAAATCGACCATCATACCAATGTAAACAATAAGCGTATCTGTAAAGACGGCCCTGTTTTTGAAGCGAGGGAAATTGAATTTTAAGGAAGATGGAAAAAGGTTAAAAGAAATGAAAAAGGAAAGGAAAAGTGCAAATTGCCCGTTCTTTTAGCCTGTTTTGTTTGGGCAGTGTCGCAATCGGCTTGCGAAATGCATGGGTACAGACATGAATACTTCAGTAAATATTGCAGGTGTTACTTTGAAAAATCCTGTTATGACAGCCTCTGGAACGTTTGGTTCCGGTGCAGAATACAGCCAGTTTGTAGATTTGAATCGTTTAGGTGCAGTGGTAACAAAAGGTGTTGCGAATATACCATGGCCGGGAAATCCTACTCCACGTATTGCAGAAACCTATGGTGGTATGATGAATGCCATTGGGTTGCAAAATCCGGGAATTGATGTGTTTGTAAAAAGAGATATCCCATTTTTAAAGGAATATGATACGAAAATTGTAGTAAATGTTTGTGGGAAATCTGAAAAGGATTATGTGGAAGTGGTAGAGCGTTTAGGAGAAGAAGCAGTAGATTTATTAGAGATTAATGTTTCATGTCCAAATGTAAAGGAAGGTGGTATTGCCTTTGGACAAGATCCGAAAGCTTTAAACCAGATTACAAAGGCGGTAAAAAAGGTAGCAAAACAGCCAATTATTATGAAATTATCTCCGAATGTAACGGATATTACGGAAATGGCAAGAGCAGCTGTGGATGGAGGAAGTGACGCGCTCTCCTTGATTAATACTTTAACCGGAATGAAAATTGATGTGCATAAACGAAAATTCGCACTTGCGAATAAGACTGGTGGGCTTTCTGGTCCTGCAGTAAAACCTGTGGCAGTTCGTATGGTTTATCAGGTGGCAAATGCAGTGAACGTTCCGATTATTGGAATGGGAGGAATTGCAACCTGGGAAGACGCCATTGAATTTATCCTGGCAGGAGCAACTGCAGTTTCAGTGGGAACTGCAAACTTTTACAATCCTACCGCCACGGTAGAAATTGTGAATGGGATTGAGGAATATATGAAACAATATGGAATTGAGGATATCAGTGATTTAGTTGGTGCAGTTGAGTAGTGTGATATTGGGAAAATAAACATATTTCATAGTAATCTGTAGGTTTTCCGTGATAGTATCAGTGGAAAGATACGTTGAAAATAGTAGCAAAATGTGATAGACTAAAAACATAAATTAAGATAAAGCTTGTTAAGAAATTGCGAAACAATTAAAAAACTTATATTATGTGATTTAAAAGAAACAAATACATAAGCAGGCGCTTGTTCAGCCGTCGGTACTTAATAAGCGACTTGTCGCGAATTTAGTACCGCTACGAGCTGAACGCAGCGAAAGCGTGTCTGCGCTGTTTTGATTCTTTTGAATCACTTTCAAATAAAATATTATAGTTTTGCAATTATCTAAATAAAGACTGTCAGTATAAGGAGAAATAAACTCATGGAACAATATAAAAAAGAATTTATAGAATTTATGATTGACTGTAACGTTCTTAAGTTTGGTGATTTTGTAACTAAGAGCGGAAGAAAGACCCCATTTTTCGTAAACACCGGATTTTATCGTACAGGCGCACAGTTAAAGCGTTTAGGTGGATATTATGCACAGGCCATTAAAGATAAATTTGGATTAGATTTTGATGTATTATTTGGACCGGCATATAAAGGAATACCTTTGTCTGTTGCCACTACCATGGAGATTTCAGATAAATTTGGAGCTGACATTAAATACTGCTCAAACCGTAAAGAAGTAAAGGATCACGGAGATACAGGAATTTTATTAGGAAGCCCGATTGCAGATGGAGATAAGGTAGTAATTATCGAAGATGTAACTACCGCTGGAACTTCTATTGAAGAAACTCTTCCTATTGTAAAGGCTCAAGGAGATGTATCTGTTTTAGGTCTTGTAGTTTCTGTAGATCGTATGGAACGTGGTAAAGGTGAAAAGAGTGCTTTAGCAGAAATTCAGGAAAAATATGGACTTCAGACTACTGCAATTGTTACTATGGCAGAAGTAATAGAACACTTATATAATAAAGAATATAAGGGAAAAATAATTATTGATGATACAATAAAAGCAGCAATTGATGCATATTATGAACAATATGGAGTAAAATAGGAGGTAGTTTTATGGAAAGAGTGCATAAAGTGATGAAATCCAGTGGTGCATGGAATATTGTAATTGGTGTTGGACTGATTGTAATGGGAATTGGATTTGGAATTATCTCTATTATTAATGGTGGAAAGTTAATAAAAGCTAAAAAAGACGTAATGTTTTAGAATTAGAAAGGGAAACTCAAAAGAGTCTCCCTTTTCGAGTTCATCCTAGAATGATTTAATATGAGGTGAAAATTTTGACTAAGGACCGAGATATGGCAAAATTTCATTTACTTCGTTGTTTCTTTTGGATTTACTTTGTAGTATTAGTTTATTTTTTGCTTTTGAGTGAACGGAAAGAATATACATATTATAGGTATAATCTGGTATTGTTTCAGGAAATTCAACGTTTTCTAAATGGGGCAAAATACTTTAGTACAAAGGAAATTTTGTTAAATCTACTTGGTAATGTGATTGGATTTGTTCCTTTAGGTTTTTTACTTCCGATCATACGGAGAAAAAAGACATTCTCTTTTCTTTGCGTTATTTTTGTTTTTTTGTTTAGCTTGGCGATAGAAGTGCTCCAGCTGGTTTTTCGGATAGGTGTATTTGATGTGGATGATTTGCTTTTGAATACACTAGGCGGTCTGATAGGATATTTAATTTATCTCCTATGCCAGTGTATGTCAAAGATAGGAAGAAGGAAAAGTCATGAGAAATAAAAATGCATATAATTTTACTGCTAAGGTACAATCGAAAGAGGCAAAGGTGTCGATTTTTTTAGGAGTTTTTAGTTTTTTTGCAATACTGGGATCTGTGATTGTCGGAGTAGCTGATAAGAATTTTAATGGACGATTCTTGGGGGCATTTGGTTTTTTATCCATTGCTCTGTCTTTGTGTGGATTTATATTAACAGTAGAAACATTAAAAGATGAGGATACCTTGCCTAAATTAAAATATATTTCATTGATAATAAATACAATAATGATAATGTTTGATGTTTTTTTGTTTGCATCAGGATTGTAAGAGAAAAATGGTTTTTAAACGATAATTGGAAATATAAGGAACGAGGAATCGAAAATGGATGAAAGATTAAAAAAACAATTAGAATTTGTATATGAATTGGATAAATTAAAAAGTATAAACAGGCAAACCTATATTGCAGATGGAAGCAAACACGAAAATGATGCAGAGCATTCCTGGCATTTAGCTTTAATGTGTATGCTTTTAAGTGAGCATTCCAATCAGGAAATTGATGTATTAAAAACCATGTTCATGGTACTGATTCATGATGCAGTGGAAGTTGATGCAGGAGATACTTATGCTTATGATGAAACCGGAAACTTATCGAAACGGGAAAGAGAAGTAAAAGCTGCAGAAAGAATTTTTAACATATTGCCAGAAGAACAGGGAAAAAAAGTTCGGGCATTGTGGGATGAGTTTGAGGAAAAAGAAACACCGGAATCAAAATTTGCTAATGCTCTTGACAGACTTCAACCTATTATCTTAAACCATTTAACAGATGGCAGGGCTTGGAGAGAACATGGTGTAAAGAAATCCCAGGTTCATAACCGTAATAAAAATGTAGGTGAAGCTTCCAGGAAATTTGGAGAATTGATAGATCAAATCATTAATTTTAATGTAGAAAAGGGTAATTTAATCGATGAGTAGAAAACAAGATATATTCATTAAGGAAGAAAATGAAGAGATTATAGAAAGATATGAACTTTCCATGGAAAGAATTCATTCCATGTTGGAGGAAAATGAGATAAAGGAGCCGTTTTGCTCTTATTTTAAGGAAAATGCGAAATTATTTATTAAGCTTCAAAATATTTTGGACAAGGTAAAAGATCCAAAATGGTTTCAAGCTGATTTTGAAGAACTGAAAGCTCAGAATAAAAATGAATATAAAGAATTAATGCCGGGTGCATATGAAAGCAGTTATGCCAATCCTGCATACTGTGTAGAGCAGTTAGGAGAAGAATTTGGAACGATTCTTAGTTTTCTTTATGCAGAGAATTATTCCCTGATTCCATATGCCTATGAGAATCGTCTCTATGAAATTACCATACATTGTGAGCTTTTAATAGAGATTAATAACCGCTTCGAAGACGAGGTTTCGTTAGAAGGAATCAAGGATTCTATTTATTATTTTTATAGTGATTACGCAGATATTTTAGTGGCAAAACGCACGGAAGAACAAATAAATCCGGGTTTTGATTTTGCAAAAGACATTATTATGGATTCAGATTTAGCAGATTTAAGATATTTATTCCGATATGGGGAGTACATTTCTGAAAATGAAATTGGGATTGCCGGATATTTGAACAAGGTATCTGCTGAAGTCATTGATAAAATGGCAGTTACTTATGTGGAAGGATATAAAAAAGGATTTGTTGCTGCAGGAATCGACCTTTCAAAGAAGAAAACAGTAAATATACGCTTTCATTTAGGATTTGAGAGAATGATAAAACGAGCCATTGAGTTGTTTGCTGAAATTAATTTAGAACCGGTGATTTACCGCACAGCCATAAGCAGAATCAATAAATCCGGTATTCGTAAGAATGGTTACACTACTACCAGTGTGAATAAACAATATGAATATGACCATAGAATGGATGAAACATTCTTTTTGGATCCGGCTTTTCTGGATCGTAAAGTAAATGTTATCAAAAATACCTATGAAAGCAATAAGGAACTGGCAAAAGGAAATGCCGGTCCTGCTGTGGTAGAAACCTTTGGTGAGGCACCATTTGAGCCGAAGAACAAAAAGGAAAATGCAGTTCTATCCACAAAACAACAGGAACTTTCAGTAGAACTTGCTTCTACCGTTGGAAGAATTGTAAATGAATATATGCCAAGAAGTGAGTATAGCTTTACCATCATTGCCTTTCCACTACCGGAGATTTCTGAAAAATTTGAAGAGATTTTTGAAGAAACCATAAAAGTCAATACCCTGGATCAGGAATTGTATTTAAAGATTCAGGAAACTTTAATTCAGGAATTAAATGAAGCAAAATTCATTAAGGTAAAAGGAAAAGATGGAAACCAGACAGATATTATGGTGTCTATGCAGGAAATCACCGATAAAGAGAAACATACCAATTTTGAAAACTGTCTGGCAGATGTAAATATTCCGGTAGGAGAGGTGTTTACTTCTCCAAAGTTGGAAGGTACCAAGGGCATTTTAAATGTTAGTGAAGTATACTTGAATGAATTAAAATTTGTGAATTTGAAATTGGTGTTTGAAGATGGTGTCATAAAAGAATATGACTGTGATAATTTTGATACCAAAGAAGAAAATCAAAAGTTTATCAAAGAAAATCTGTTAATGAACCGGGAAACACTTCCAATTGGAGAATTTGCCATTGGAACTAACACCACGGCCTATGTCATGGCAAACCGTTATCAGATTGTATATAAGCTTCCGATTTTAATTGTGGAAAAGATGGGACCTCATTTTGCGGTAGGTGATACTTGTTACAGTATGTCTGAGGAGAACAGAATTTTTAATCCGGACGGAAAAGAAGTGACTGCAAAGGAAAATTCCTATTCAAAACTACGACATACGGATATAAAGAAAGCATATTTTAATCTTCATACAGACATTACCATTCCATATGATGAAATTGGTGAAATTACATCGGTACATGAGGATGGAACTTGCGTAAATATTATGAAAGATGGTCGTTTTGTGCTAGAAGGAACACAAATGTTAAATGAACCATTTATGGCGAAATAGGAGGAAACATGAAGAAAATAGGAATTGTTGGCGGAGGGCAGCTTGGAAAAATGATGATTTTAGATGCCAAAAGGCTGGATTATTATTTTGTAATCTTAGATCCAACACCAAAATGTCCCGCAGACAGTATTGCGGATGAGCATATTGTTGCAGGGTTTGATGATATGGATGCCATGCTGGAACTTGCTTCTAAAGTAGATGTGGTAACTTATGAATTTGAACACATTAATGTAAAGGCATTGCAGAAGATGGAGGAAAAAGGATATAAAGTATATCCATCCAGTGAAACTTTGCTTTATATCCAAAATAAATATAATCAAAAATTATGGCTGCAAAAGCATGACTTGCCGGTTCCGGAATTTGAAGAGATTAAAAACTTGGATGAATTGAAAAAAGCACCGGAACGATTTGGATATCCTTTAGTTTTAAAGACCTGCACCGGAGGTTATGATGGAAAGGGGAATGCAGTGATTCATTCGGAAGAGGAAATCATAACTGCATATGAATCCTTGGGTGCCGGAACGTTGCCGTTGATGGTAGAAAAATTTGTGCCTTTCGAAAAAGAAGTATCCATCCTGGTATGTCAGAATACTAAGGGCGATATAGAAGTTTTCCCAATCGCTGAAAACATTCACGTAAACAGTATACTAGATGAAACTACAGTACCTGCAGTGATTTCAGAACAGTCAAAGGCAAAGGCTATGGATATTGCCAAAAGAGCAACCAAGGCATTTAAAGCCTATGGAATGCTCTGTATTGAACTTTTTGTTACAAAGGACGGAGAGGTCTTGGTAAATGAATTAGCCCCAAGACCTCATAATTCTGGTCATTATACCAT
>JBGVLX010000095.1:0-2024 GCA_045124495.1 Lachnospiraceae bacterium | reverse complement strand
CACCAATGCATTAACTAACCAAATCACCATTTATACAATTAGTTAATTTTTTTATTAATTTTAGTAAAAAATGATATCAGTAGATAAGAAACAAGATAAACTAAAAAAAAAAACATATACATAGTATATGTTACAGACTGTTGACAAATACAGCTTAGAAATAGGCTGTATTTTTGTTTTGAATTTAAAAAAACAATTTAATATTATATAAATAAATTTATATAATATTAAAAATATGATATAATATATATGGCGGTGATATTATGTCTTTAAAGAAAAATCTTGATGGTATAAAGCAATTTGGAATGATATTAAATTCAATAGATAACCTAGTTCCAAAGAATCATATTGTAAGAAAATATGAAATAGCAATTGATTGGAATTTTATCTATGATATAACTAGTGAATTGTATTCAACAAAAGGAGCTCCAGCAATTGATCCTGTAGTTCTTTTTAAGATGGTAATGTTGAATTACTTAGAAGGAATTAATTCAATGAGAAAACTATGTGAAAAAGCAGAAACTGATATTGCTTATAGATGGTTTTTAGGAATTGATTTTTCAGAAAAGATTCCAGATCACTCTACATATTCACAAAACTATGCAAGAAAATTTGCAGGTTCAAATGTTGCTGAAAAAATATTCAATGAGATTTTAAGTCAACTATACGATTATGGAATGATAGATGCTACAGTGATATTTGGAGATGCAACACATGTAAAAGCTAATGCCAACAAGAAAAAACATAAAGACATCGTAGTTAAAGAACTAAGTAAAACATACCAAGAAGACTTAATTAAAGATATAAATAAAGATAGATTAGAACATGGCAAAAAAGAATTAATCGTCGAAGAAGAAATTGAAGAAGCAGAAGAAGTAGAAACAGACGAATTATTAAAAACAAATGATTCAGAAGAAGTAATTGAAGTAATTAAAGATGAAAATGGAAAAGTAACTAGTTACAAGACATATGATGCAGAAACTGGTGAATACCATATTAGAAAGAAAAAAGAATACAAAAGAATTAAACAAAGTACTTCTGACCCTGATAGCGGATTCTACCATAAAGGAGAACACGAAAAAATATTTGCATATTCTGTAAGTGCATTTTGCTACAAACATGGTTATATTCTTGGGGCTTTTATTGATGCCGGAAACAAACACGATAGCGTTACATTCTTCAATCTATACGAAAAAGTAAAAAACACACCATTTTTTGATGAAATTAAAACAGTGTGTATGGATGCTGGATATCTTACTCCAGCTATTGTTAGAAAACTTATCTTAGAAGGTAAAACACCATTACTACCTTATGTTAGGCCTAAAACTAAAGAAGATTTCTTTAAGAAATATGAATATGCTTATGATGAATTTTATGATTGCTATATTTGTCCAAACAATGAAACTTTAGAGTATGCAACTACAAACAAAAATGGTTACAAAGAGTACAAATCAGATTCTAGCAAATGTGCTAATTGTCCATTCTTAGGAAAGTGTACGACAAGCAAAAATCATCAAAAGACAATAGCTAGACATGTTTGGGAAGATTACCTTGAACAGGCACACGACATAAGACACACACTAGGAATGAACGAAATCTATGCCGAAAGAAAAGAAACAATTGAACGTTGCTTTGCTGACGGCAAAGAAAAGCATGGTCTTAGATTTACGAGATATACAGGGCAAGAAAGAGTGAGCGATTCAATCTTTCTTACTTTAGCTTGCATGAATCTTAAGAAAATGGCTAGAAGAATACCAAAAGAGTATATGGATATTCCTAACATAATGTTATTACTTGAGTTTTTAGACTATTTTTCTTCCCTTTTCAAATTAAAAAACCAAAACTAACACTTATTTGCGTTAATTTTGGCTTTTTGTCAACAATCTGAAAGATAGATTAATTTCTATCTTTTTTTATGTAAAAAAACATCACTTTTGTGATGTTTTATTTGTTATTATTTTTAGAAACTTTATCAAAAATTGCTTCAGTGGCAAAGTTGAATTTTGTTAAATTACAAGGATTAA
>JBGVLX010000094.1:0-2687 GCA_045124495.1 Lachnospiraceae bacterium | reverse complement strand
GTGCTTCGTTCGACTTGCATGTGTTAAGCACGCCGCCAGCGTTCATCCTGAGCCAGGATCAAACTCTCATGTTCATATCCTAACAGAATGACAACTAGCTGTTATCTTCCCGTTTTTTACTGTTTTGGTTTGCTGTGGTAGTTACGCTGTCACTATACGTGCCAGGTAACGACATTCTCACTAAACTCAGCTTTGCTTCGTTAAGTGTTCACAGCCTGTTCGTTTTTTGAAATTCTCTTTAAGAACTTTCGGGATTGTTTTATTGTTCAATTGTCAATGTTCTTTGTGTTGTTCATTTCTCATGTGCAACTTCTCAAGTTTAACACTTTTGATTTCATTTGTCAACACTTTTTTAATTTTCAAGTTCTTTCGAACATTTTTACTGTTTTTCGACAGCTTTGATATTCTATCATCTCTCAGCCATCTTGTCAACAGTTTTTTGAATTTGTTTTAACTGTTATCTCAGCCGCCGTTTCGCTCACGCGACAGCTTGTATATACTACCACCAATAAAGATCTGTGTCAATAGTTTTTATTTGAAAGTTTAACTTTTCTATTCCAGCAAAAACCCCTTCAGACTGCACAGTTCCTACTGTTGAATTGAGGTCAAAGGAATTACCATCCTCGATTTCGAGACGAATTTCACAAATCGTACCTTCGGACAGTCTTCTCTTTACTTCATTGTCTTGTTCATCGATTCGTTTCCAATTTTGGATTTCTGCCAAGATTCCCAACGGAACAACTATTTTTCTTGATAAAATTTTTCTATTGCGGATGCTGCAAGTTTTTCATCCTCTCCTGTAATTGTAAATTCTACTTCCGTGGCTTTTTCAATTAAGGATACCTTCATAATACTTTTTGCATTTATACTCATACCATCAATCTTTGCTTCAATATCACTTTGAAATCCACAAGCGAGTGCAATAAAATTATAGCCCATATGTTGATGAGTGTTTTTTACCTTCACTTTTATCATATTTCAAAAAACCTCTGTTTTTCACCACTGTCTTTATAACTAATATTCTGGTGTAGGTGCATATTCTTCAATCGTCGTATTTTTGTCTTTTTCTAATTCGTTCAAAATATTTTCCAGAATATCTTCATAATCATCTTCTAATAAACATTTTCTATAAAATTTTTTATAGAAAAAACGTGCATTTACCGGATTGATAAGTGCACGCTTTCCATTTTCTATTACTGTAACTAATCCAGATAATGTCCTACAGGTGAAGTATTATACTGTTTCTTGATTTCTATTACGATCGAATCATCTTCCTGTACTTCTTCTGAAAGAATCTTATACTGTGTTTTGTTTTTATTCAGTTGTTCTTTATATTTTTTCACTTCTTCATTGACCAATTTAACAGCATAATCATGACCAACATCTTCTTTTAATAAAAAATGTAATGTCTGTGTAATGCACGCTGATTTTACTCGTTTCATAATTTACCTGCCTTTCATTGTGTAGTTTTCCTACACTTTAATTTTAACTCAAAAAATTTGATTTCGTAAGTAAAAATCAGCATTTTTTGTGCAATTCGTCGTTTTGTCAATATATACGAACATATTATTTTGTTCAAAATGCGTATTCACAATCACATATAATTCCGCCTTTGCGTAAATTGCGGAATATGTCAAGACAATCAACCACTTCTACAACAACGAGAGATAATTGTAAGTAATCGCTCTGGTTAATTAGTCCTTGATTCTCAATAATATAGTTTAAGGTGAAATTTTTCACCTTAAAAGTCCGTCCAATTCTTCATCTGTCAATTGAAACATAAAATCGTCACCTTCAAATTATTCAGCTAATGATTATATGAAAACTGTTTACCATCATCTATACAGCTTATATGGAAGATGGAATAAACCGGAATTATCTAAAGTAGACCGCAGCGCTGCATATATGGCCAGATACCTGGCAAAAAACATTATTGCCGTAGGATATGCTGAAAAATGTGAAATACAGTTAAGCATTCAAAAACTGAATCTGCGAAATCCAATCTATTCATAGGTATCCTGTTACGGACATTTCGGTGAAAATGCTTCCAATTTGCCATGGGAACAAATAGAATGGAAATAAAAAAGCACGCCAAAACTGCCAGTAATCGTTCGAAAGGTTACTGGCAGTTTTTAATAATGCAACTATTTTTATTTATTGCATAAGAAATTATTATCCTGTATAATTTTTCTTATTATACAAAAGGAAAGACAAAAATGAATTTAACAAAAGCATATATCACTGACACTTTCTGGCAACTATTGGAAGAAAAGCCCTATAATAAAATTACTGTACAGGATATCGTTGACCGATGCCATGTAAACCGGAACACTTTTTATTACCACTTTCAAGATATCCCATCACTTGCACAAAGTTCCATTGAAAACTGGATCGATGACGCTATCAAAAGTAAAGGCGAATTCGGTTCTCCGGTTCATTGCCTAACATATATGGCTGAGGAATGTACGAAAAAGAAAAAAGCTTTCTTGCACCTTTATCGTTCCACCCAAAAAGAATCCTTATTGAATTATCTAAACCATTTGGGATATCACATTGTTCAATCCTTTGTAGACAACACGGCTGAGCATCTAACACTTCCAAAAGAAGATAAGGAAATCCTAATTCGATATTACAAATGCACTTTTATTGGAATTCTTTTGGACTGGTTAGATGCCGATTGCTCGTAT
>JBGVLX010000093.1:0-5340 GCA_045124495.1 Lachnospiraceae bacterium | reverse complement strand
TTTCCATCTAATTTTGAGTTTTGGGAAAATGTATTATCAATAATAGGAGTGGAGTCTATATTAATGACATAAAATAATCCGGTGCCTGGAGCTAAAGTGTCTACACCTTTAAACTTAGTTTCATAAGTAGCCAGAACGATGACACTTTCATTTTCTTCAAGTTTTAGGGTATAACAGTTAATGTCCTGATAAGACTCGATATATGCTCCTAAGGCCTCATAGGTTGATTTCGGATATAATGCCGTTTCATCCACAACAATGCTTTTTAATGAATCTAAATCTGCAGATAAATAGCTGGAATAGTATGTAGAAATCAGCTCATTTACATTTGCATATTGGTTTAATTCAATTTTATTTATTTCTTCTGAAAAAAACTCTTCATTTTTTTCGGAAATTGTGGTAGAATGATTTTGGTTGGTAGTTCTGGAGTCATTTTCAGACGTCGAAACATTAAGTACTATAGTGAGAATGGCCAGAATAAAGAAGACACCCCATTCAAGTCCGAGTTTTACGGGAACGGATAACTGAATTGTTTTATCTTTAATCTTTAACTCACTTGGATAGAAATGGTATTTTCGAAAGCCACTCATTTTTTCTTTATTCATGTTTGTTACCTCCTTGATTTCTTAACTATTGTAACAAAGAATGGTAAGAAAAGCAATAGAGGAAAAGATAAGAATGAAGGTAATTCGCACCAATAGCTCAGTGGATAGAGCAATGGCCTCCGGAGCCATGTGCGCAGGTTCGACTCCTGTTTGGTGCATTTTTTTATGCTCTAAAGTAGGTTCACTTTAGAATAAACGGAATTTTTTTGATATCTAAAATCGCTTGTAAGTAGTGTTGTTTAAAGAGGAGCAAAAAAAGATGGAATTAGAGGTAAGATTAAATAAGTATTTAAGTGAATGTGGAGTATGCTCAAGAAGACAAGCCGATGAATGGATTCAGCAGGGAAAGGTAAAAGTAAATGGTGAAGTAGCCGAGATGGGGAGAAAGGTTACGAAACATGATAAGGTAACATTAAATGGAAGGATAGTAGAACCGGAGGAAAAGAAAGTTGTTCTTGCCCTGTATAAACCAGCGGGAATTGAGTGTACTGCAGCAAAAGAGGTAGAACAAAACGTGGTTTCCTTTGTTGACTATCCGATTCGTGTGTACCCGGTAGGAAGATTGGATAAAGAGTCGGAAGGTTTATTATTACTTACAAATGACGGGTATTTATCGAATGAAATATGTAAAGCGAGAAATTACCATGAAAAAGAGTATGTGGTAACAGTACGGGAAGAAGTAACAAAAGATTTTCTTGATAAAATGAGGAATGGTGTTTATTTAAGTGAACTTCATGCAACTACCAGACCTTGTAAAGTTGAAAAAATCGGGAAGTTTACATTTAAGATTATTTTAACTCAGGGACTGAATCGTCAGATTCGAAGAATGTGTAGGGAACTTTCTTATCATGTTATAAAATTAAAGAGAATCAGAGTGCTAAATATTACATTAGAACATTTAAGACCTGGAGAATATCGGGAATTAAGCAAACAGGAAATTGATACCATTATGAAGATGTTAAGTCAAAAGAAAAATTATGGTTCCGGTCGGAATGAAAGTGGTTTATAAGGTTAATAAATAATAGGTATTAATGGGAATGAGTAGTGTGCAAAATGAATGAGTAGTATGCAAAAATGAATGAGTAGTGTGAAAAATGAATAAGTAGTATGCAAAATGAATGAGTAGTGTGAAAAATGAATGAGTAGTGTGAAAAATGAATGAGTAGTATGCAAAATAAATGAGTTTTGATGAAAAAGTTAATGTTTTTCATGAGAAAGGGTGTAGATATAAGTTGAAAAAAGAGCAAAATACAACGGAAAGAATTCAGTATCTGGTAAGTCAGTTAAATGAAGCATCCAAATCATATTATCAGTTTGATAAAGAAATTATGAGTAACTTTGAATATGATGCACTTTATGATGAATTATTGGAATTAGAAAAAGAGACAGGGATTATTCTTGCCAATTCTCCAACACAGAAGGTCGGCTATGAAATTGTAAGTGAATTGGAAAAGGAAAAACATGAATCACCAATGCTTTCTTTGGATAAGACGAAAGACAGAGAGGCTTTAAGAGAATGGCTGAAAGAAAAGGAAGGTCTGCTTTCCTGGAAACTGGACGGACTTACTGTAGTTCTTACTTATCGAGAGGGGCGTTTGGTAAAGGCAGTTACCAGAGGAAACGGTGAAATTGGGGAAGTGATTACAAACAATGCTAAAACTTTTGTAAATCTTCCTATGCAGATTCCATTTCAAGGGGAACTGGTTCTTCGTGGAGAGGCTGTTATTTCGTATTCTGAATTTGAAAAAATTAATGAGTCTATTTCAGATGCGGATGCCAAGTATAAGAATCCAAGAAATTTGTGTTCCGGATCTGTCCGTCAGTTAAATAGTGAAATTACAGCCAAAAGAAATGTCAGATTTTATGCCTTTTCTTTGGTTAGTGCTGCCGGAACCGAATTAAGCAATGAAATGCAGGAACGTTTTCAATGGCTTAGCAGCTTAGGTTTTGATGTGGTGGAATTTAAAAAGGTGACGAAAGAAAATATATTGGATGAAATCCAGTATTTTGCAGAAAAGATAGAACATTATGATATTCCATCGGATGGATTGGTATTAACCTATAATGATATTGCATATGGTATCAGTCTTGGAAGAACTGCAAAATTTCCACGAAACGCCATGGCATTTAAGTGGGCAGACGAAACTGCAAGTACCCATTTATTAGAGATTGACTGGAGTCCGTCAAGAACAGGACTGATTAATCCTGTAGCAGTCTTTGAACCTGTTGAATTAGAAGGAACCACTGTAAGTCGTGCCTCCTTGCATAATGTAAGTATTTTAGAAGATTTAGAACTTGGGATTGGAGACGAGATTACAGTTTATAAAGCGAATATGATCATACCTCAGGTGTCTGAAAATAAAACTAGATCCAAGGGGGATTTAATTGTAAAGCAATGTCCTGCCTGTGGTGGAGAAACCCAGGTAAAAGAAGAAAACGGAGTAAGACTGTTATATTGTGTAAATCCACTTTGTATGGCGAAGAAGAGCAAAAGGTTTGAGCATTTTGTGTCTAGAAATGCCATGAATATTGAAGGATTTTCCGGTGCCACCATTGATAAATTCATTGATGCGGGTTTTTTAAATCATCTTAGTGATGTGTTTGAATTGGCCAAGTATCGTGAGGAAATCGTTCA
The DNA here is from genome assembly GCA_045124495.1 of Lachnospiraceae bacterium. GTDB lineage: Bacteria > Bacillota > Clostridia > Lachnospirales > Lachnospiraceae > RGIG1668. Next base: position 2,100 of record JBGVLX010000093.1, on the reverse strand, counting down.
GATGGAAGGCTTCGGGGAAAAGTCTTATCAGAAGTTAATGGAATCCATTGAGGCAGCCAGACATACTTCATTAGACCGTTTTATTTACAGTCTGGGGATTTTAAATATTGGATTATCCAATGCAAAAATGATTTGCCGTGCATTTCATCAGGATTATGATAAATTAATTCATGCTACCAAAGAGGAATTAATGGAAATCGAAGGAATTGGTGAAGTGATTGCCCAGTTTTTTGTGGATTTTATGGAGTCTGAGGAAAGTAGAAGGGAAATGCAGGAAGTGTATTCTTATCTTTTCTTTGAGGAAGAAGAAGAGAGAGAAGAAACATTAAAAGACCAGATTTTTGTTATTACAGGTTCCCTGAATCATTTTTCCAACAGAGATGAGCTGAAAGCGCTTCTTGAGAAAAAAGGTGGTAAGGTTACAGGAAGTGTAAGTGCAAAAACCACATATCTGATTAACAACGATATTACATCAAATAGTTCGAAAAATAAGAAAGCAAAAGAGTTAGGAATTCCAATTTTGACGGAAGAAGATGTGCTTAAATTATTGGAAGGAGAAGTTTAAAATGCCAATTAAGATAGATAATGATTTGCCTGCAAAGTCAATATTAGAGCAGGAAAATATATTTGTAATGGATGAAAATTGTGCCATTCATCAGGATATCCGTCCTCTTGAAATTATTGTGTTAAATTTAATGCCAATTAAGCAGGACACAGAACTTCAGTTACTAAGAAGTTTATCTAATACTCCATTGCAAGTGAATGTTTCTTTTTTTAGACCAGCCACCCATGAGTCCAAAAATACTCCAGCGGAGCATTTGGAACGGTTTTATACTCATTTCGATGATATCAAACACAGAAAGTTTGATGGGCTGATCATTACCGGAGCTCCGGTAGAAAAGCTGGATTTCGAAGAAGTTGATTTTTGGCCGGAATTGGAAGAAATCATGAAATGGTCTGTTACCAATGTAACCAGTACACTGCATATTTGCTGGGGAGCCCAGGCGGGACTTTATTATCATCATGGAATTAAGAAGTATGAATTACCAAAAAAATTATCCGGTGTGTATAAGCACTATACCTTTCACAAACGGACACCATTAGTAAGAGGATTTGACGATTCCTTTCTTGTGCCACAATCAAGATACACAGGGGTGTCCAAGGAAGATATTGTGGCAGATGAACGGTTAGAGATTGTTGCAGAATCTAACGAGGCTGGCCCTTATCTGATTATCGGAGATGGTGGAAAAAATATTTTTGTGACAGGACATCCGGAATATGACACTTATACTTTGGATATAGAATATAAAAGGGATATAAATAAAGGATTAAATCCTGATATTCCTGTAAATTACTATCCGGAGAATGATCCAAATCAAAAGCCGATAAAATCCTGGAGATGCCATGCGAATACGTTATATATTAATTGGTTGAACTACTATGTTTATCAGATAACACCTTATGAGTTGTAAGAAAGCCTTGAAAATAAAGGAGTTGAACGATTTTTGACAACACATCAATTCTATAAGAATCATTATAAATCTATATATTTTCATGTGAAAATGGTGTAGCAAATGGTGTAGTAAGTTATAGAAAAATGGTGTAGTATAATTTAAAAAAAATAGTCAGCAACGGAAGTTATTAAAGGCATTTTGAAAGATAAAAACGTAACACAAGTTGAGTTAGCGGAAAGAACTAACGTAACCAAACGGAATTTAAGTAACAAAATGAATAGGGATAATTTTTCTACATTAGAATTGGTAGAAATTGCAGACGCTTTGGAAGTGCAATTATTACTAAAGAATACTTCTGATGGAAAAGAATATATTATAGACTATCCAGAGGAACAAAAAGGAAAGCCAAAACGAGGTAGAAAATCCGAAGAATAGGAGGTATGCAGTATGACAGCAATTAGAAAAGAAGCTATTGAATTGTTGGAAAGAGTACCAGAAGATAAGTTGAGTTTCGTTATACAGATTATGCGTGGTGTTAATGGATTATTAGGTGATGCAGAAACCACAACAAAGAAAGTTATTAATCTTGACCAGTTTGTTATGCCAGCAACGGAACGAGGACAGAATGCAGATTCTTATATAAGGG
>JBGVLX010000092.1:0-36722 GCA_045124495.1 Lachnospiraceae bacterium | reverse complement strand
TGCAATGATTTGTTCGCCGGTCAGATTTAATGTTCGAATAAACGCTTGCTTTAATTCAGATAAAAAATGCAGGGGACCCCCTAAAAATGCAACATTTCCACGAATTGGTTTACCACATGCAAGTCCGGAAATGGTCTGATTCACTACAGCCTGAAATATGGAAGCAGAAAGATTTTCCTTGGTAGCGCCTTCATTAATCAGGGGCTGAATATCTGTCTTTGCGAACACACCACAACGCGCTGCAATAGGATAGATGGTATCGTATTTTTTTGCATATTCATTTAAACCGGTAGCATCTGTTTGTAAAAGAGAGGCCATCTGATCAATAAAAGAGCCAGTACCACCGGCGCATACACCGTTCATACGCTGATCGATACCATTGGAAAAATATATGATTTTGGCGTCCTCGCCACCAAGCTCGATGGCAACATCAGTAGATGGAGCATAGCTTTTTAAGGCTTTTGTAACACAAACAACTTCTTGTGTAAATGGAACTTCTAACTTTTGTGCCAGAGCCAGCCCTCCGGAACCGGTAATGGTAGGAGTAGTCTTAATGTCTCCAAGCTCATCTTTCGCTTTTAAAATTAAATTTTTCAGTGTTTCAATAGTGTTTGCATAATGTCTCTGATAGTCAGAAAAAACAGCTTCTTTTTTTTCATTTAGAATCGCTATTTTTACTGTAGTGGAGCCTATGTCAACACCAAGCTGATAGGTTGAAACTGATGATTTTCTCATGGTAATCCTCCGGGAAAATTTGCTTATTTGATAAAATTTGTGCGAAATTATTTCTTATTAATAATGTTGCGATAAACGCAACGTTTATATTATAGGAGATTATGTCGAAAAAAGCAATGGATAAATTGTGAAGTTTTCACTTTATGATATTAAGATGTTTGGGTCAAAAGTCATGTTTTTTCATGCGGGCATGAAAAACATGACCTTTTGCCACTGGTATCATATTAATTTCCTGTGTTTCATATCCTTTTTTTTCTTTCAACCTTTTTTATTAAGATTTTGCAACAATTTTTTTGATGAGAATATAATAAAATGAAAGTAAAGCATGATAGGAAGAGAAAAATGGATTATGCAAATTATAGATGTTCTGGAAGAATATATGTGGTAAAAAAAGGGGATAGCTTATATAAGATTGCAAAAGAAAACGGAATTACAGTAAATGAACTGATGCGGGCCAATCCTTATGTAAATGTTTATAATATGCAGGTAGGAGAGGAAATTTGTATCCCAAGGAGTAACCAGTCGCCGAAAACGAAATGTTTCCGGATTAACTCCATGGGTCAACTGATGGAATTGATGATGGAGTATGATATGTCGTGGGATGGAATGGTTAATTCCAATCCTCAATTAAGAAATATTATGATTCCTGTTGATTTAGTAGTATGTATACAAGAAAAATGAAAATTTTATCTGAAACTTTTTTTTGAATTTATATTTACGAATTTTTTTATAACTATTTGACAAAAAAATAGATGTTCTTTATAATCTTTATGTAAGGGTGGTATTTACCACCCTGAATAAAAAAGAAGGAAATGATAGGATGAAGTTTTTAGCGAAATTAGAGAGAAAATTTGGACGTTATGCCATACCAAATCTTACAAATTACATGGTTGGTTGTGCAGTGATAGGATATGTATTATCCTTGTTTAGTGGGACAATTATTCAGTATTTGCAGTTTAATCCACAGATGATTTTAAGTGGACAGGTCTGGCGTTTGGTTACTTGGATTGTATGCCCTCCTACAGGTTTGAGTTTTTTTCTTATTTTTACATTGTTTTTATACTACCATGCAGGAAGAAATCTAGAGTATGTATGGGGAACCTTTCATTATAACCTTTATATTTTTTCTGGTCTTTTGTTTAATGTAATTGGTTCTCTTGTCATGTATTTTATTACGGATTTGCCAATTGGTACAGGAACCTATTATATTTATTTAACTACATTACTTGCATATTTCTTTACTTTTCCTAATATGGAAATTAGATTTAGTTTTTTGATACCAATAAAGATGAAGTGGATGGGATATATTGACCTTGCATTAATCGCAGTAGACTTTTATAACATTGGAAATATCGGGATTCCATATCTTGTGTGGGGAGTGCGGTTGCAAATTATATTTGCATTACTAAATTTCTTTATTTTTATGATATTGCTAAAGAACACTAGAAAGATTAGCCATACAGAGAAGAAAAACCAGAAGAATTTTAAATCTCAGGTGAGAGAGCAGATGAGAAAACAAATTAGTGTGCATCGTTGTGCTATCTGTGGAAGAACAAAGGATGAATATCCGGAATTAGAATTTCGTTTTTGCTCCAAATGTAAAGGGAATTATGAGTATTGTCAGGAGCATTTGTTTACCCATTCACATGTAAAATAAAACGAGCTAATTTAGTGGCAGGTTTAGATGTATTGCAAATGATTGAGAAGAAATAATTAATTATAGTGAAGGTACTTTTGAAATTTACCTTTGAAACAGTAAAATATAGAGAAGGGACAAATATGATGAAAAAGACAAAAATAATATGCACCATGGGACCAAACACAGACAATAAGGATTTATTAAGAAAATTAATGGAAAATGGTATGGATATTGCCAGACTTAATTTTTCACATGGCGATTATGAGGAGCAGGGAAGACGTATTAAATTAATAAAGGAATTAAGAGAAGAATTAGGGAAACCGATTGCTATCTTATTAGATACCAAAGGCCCGGAGATTCGTGTTCGTGACATGAAGGATGGAAAAGCTCTGATTGAAGAAGGAAAGAAAGTAACCCTTACAACAAGAGAGGTGACTGGAGACGAAACATTGATTCCTATTACCTATGAACAGTTACCGGAAGATGTTAGAAAAGGAAATAGAATTCTGATTGATGATGGTTTGATGGAACTTATGGTATTAAATGTTCAGGAAACAGAAATTGAGTGTATGGTAGTATCCGGGGGATATGTAGCTTCGAAAAAAGGAATAAATGTTCCGAATGTACGTGTAAACCTTCCGGCTATTACTGAGAAGGATAAAGAAGATATTCGTTTTGGCATTGAAAATGGGATTGATTTTATTGCTGCTTCCTTTGTTCGTAATGCTGATGCCATTCGAGAGATTCGAGAGATAGTAAATGAGTGTAATGCGAATGTTTCTATTATTGCGAAGATTGAAAATGAGGAAGGTGTTTGCAATGTAGATTCTATTATTGAAGCGGCAGATGGTATTATGGTTGCCAGAGGAGATTTAGGTGTAGAGATTCCTCCGGAGGAAGTTCCATTTATTCAAAAAAGAATCATTAATAAATGCAATCATGCTTTTAAACCGGTTATTACAGCGACACAGATGCTGGATTCTATGATGCGTAATCCGAGACCTACCAGAGCAGAAGTTACAGATATAGCAAATGCCATTTATGATGGAACAGATGCTATTATGTTATCTGGTGAAACTGCAGTAGGAAAGCATCCAATTGAGGCATTAAAGATGATGGTGGGTGTTGCTAAGGCTACAGAAATGCATTTAGATTATGGTTTGTTATTAAAAGAAGGGCAGGAAAACAAACATAAAGGTATTTCAAATGCAGTTAGTTTCTCAGCTGTGACAACAGCAGACAATGTAAATGCAAAGCTGATATTGACATCGACCTATTCTGGAGGTACGGCAAGGCTTATTTCAATGTATCGTCCAGAGGCTCAGATTGTCGGGTTATCACCAAATGAAAATATCCTTCGCAAGATGCAGATTTTATGGGGAGTACATCCTTTGTATGTAAAAGAAGCGGATTCGACAGATGAGATATTACAAAATGCAGTAGATGTAGTAAAGGAAAATAATATGGTAAGTGCGAAGGATATTGTGGTAGTAACTGGTGGTGGTCCCGCAAGTAAAAATACGGCTGGTGTTACGAATATGATTAAAGTTGTTGAAGTTATATAATAAGCCGGGATTATGCCGTGAATAATTGAGGATAAACTTAAGATGATTCACGACGGTTTGTAAAATTTGCCGTGAATCATTCAGAAAAAAATGATATGTGTGGGTGTAAAAATGTCACAAGTTGGAAAAGAATTAATACGTAAATTAAAAAAGGAGATTCATCTTAAGGAATCTCTTCAGGAGTATTCTGATTTTATGAATCAAAATTATAAGGAATTTGCCTATATCCGTTTTGCATTATTGTATGATACTTTTTTTGAAGTATTGGCGGAAACAGAAGAGGCAGGAAATAAGCTGAATTCTTCTTATAATGAGGTACTTCAGGAAGAAATTAAAAGAGTCATAAATCAACAAATAGAGGAAAAAGACCAGGCTGTTATAGAAAAATTACGAAATGATATGATAGAAGATATGAAGGTTTTGACCGCATATGTAGACAAATTTCAAGTATATGAACATATGCTAAGTCGTATTCAGTATCAGTTTGAAGAAGTAGAAGAAGTAGATGTTGATTTGTTGATTCAGGAAATGTTTACTTATATTTTTGCGGATAAAGATAATGTAATTATCAATGATAAGATTCGGAGTCTGATGTATGAGTTACCGGTTAGAATGACCAAAACTAAATTTTATGAGTATATTTTTGATGCCATGGATATTTATAATGGAACAAGCATAGATGGTATTGATAGCTTTTTATACATGGTTAAATCAACAGCAGGTCTTGAAGGTCCTGCTGATATGAAGAAAAAATATCCGGATATCTATGAAATTTTAGAACAATTTGAAAGTGTAGATTATACGACTATTTCTAAAGATGAATTTGAAAAACTAAAAGAGTTGAGAAATGAAATTTTGGATGAACTACAAGAACGGGTAAATCTTTTGGTTCAATTACAGGAAATTGTAAATCATGTATATGTGCTGATTTTAACCAAAGATTATGTTTTACCGGATACAAAGGCATTCAAAGCGGCCGGTGAGATTATATGTAAAGTGAATCAAGCTTTCTTAGAACAACAGACTCAGATTGCTGATTTGGAACCATATTTTATGGAACTAGAAGGAAAACAGGAAAGTATATATGAAGAAATTCAAGTTGCAGAAGGTATGATATATGATCTTTTGACAAATTCAAAAGAGAAATTAGAAGAACATAATTTCCTTCATACCATAGAATGTGTGCAACTGGTTATGAATCTGCTTTCTGACAGTATTTTTATGGAATTTAAGAAAGAGAATACTGATTTTGTCGTAGATGCAGATTTCCTTAAGAAAGAAAAAAATAAGTTAGTGGAAGAATTTGCTCAAATGTTTGAAAATCATGGACGAGCATATAATCAAAGTGTTATGGCTATGGTGTTAAGCAAACTTCCGGTTATTTTTAACAGCCAGAATGAAATGAAAGAGTATTTTGAACATACACTTTCTCGTTGCAATAATAAGAATCTTTTGTATGCGTGTTCCAAATTAATTCGTGATATTATGATTGCATCAGAATAGTATATAGTATCAGGTAAAATCTTTGAGATGAGAAATAAAGTAGGGAAGTTTTATGATTGTTAGCAAACAGTGTTTTTGTGATGAATCCGTTAAAAAGAAGAAAAAGAAAATAATATTCAGATTACAAAAAGGAAAATTAGAACGTTCCTATGGTGTTTTTTTGTCATTACATAAGGGGCAGCTTTTGGATATTATTTCAGGATTCGAACTTATGCAAAAAATATACTCAGATAAAAGGGAGAGTATGGTTTTAGTAGGAATTGCACCTTCTCGCGAAGATGCATATGAGTTAACAAGAGAGATTATTGATACTGTTTATGTGAGCCAGAAAGATTTTGATGTAAAAAGATTTTTCTTATGAAAGAAAAGGTAGGGAGGGAGTATGCTTTCGGTTTTATTACTGATTTTAAAAATTATATTATTAACCATAGCGATACTTCTGGGCATAGTAATAATATTATTATTAAGTTTTTTGCTTCTGCCTTTTTGTTATCAGTTTTATGGGAAATATGAAAACGAAGGATATATAGAAGGAAGTGTTCGTTGGATTTTGTTTGTAATTCATTTTAAAACAACCTATGAACATGAGGAATTAACTTATGATTTGAAGTCATTTGGTTATACTATATACAGTAATCGTGAAGAATGGCAAAAAAAGCATAAAAAGAAGATTCGATTTCGAAAGACAGATGAAAAGAAAAATAAGAAAGATAGGCAGGAAGAAAAACAGCCCGTCGGTAGTGCTATAGAAGGAAGTCAATATATAGAAAATAATTATGTGGCAGAAATTCCTAAAGAAACAGAAACGAAGGACTCGTTGAAGAAAAAAACACAACCAGGGCATGAAACAGAAAAAACTAAGAAAAAAAGAACGATTCTTTCGAAATGTGCTATCATTTTGGATAGAATTCGTACAATATTACAGAAACTTTGGAGACTTTTTTCTTTTTTCTTTTATTTTCCATGGAAAATAAAGGAAAGTATTTTTATGGCAATTGAGAAAGTCGCAGGGGTATGGCGTAAAATAAAACCTCTCCTAGGGCGAATAAAAGTTTGGAAGGAGTTTTTAAAACAAAAAAGTACGAAGGAAGCCTTAAAACATATCTGCAAACACCTGAAATTTTTATGGAAGGGAATAAAACCTAAAAAATTTTATGGAGAGTTTCATTTTGGTTTTGAAGAGCCAGACAAGACGGGTATGGTGTTAGGTGCAATTGGTACTGGTTATCCTGTAATCAGAAAATATGTTAAAGTGATTCCTTACTTTAATGAGAAAATATTGAAAGGTTCCTTTTATGGTAAAGGAAAAATTCAGGTATTTCATATTGTTAAAACAGCCCTTCGGGTTTATAAAGATAAACTATTGATGAAAAAATGGAAGCAAATTGAAAAATTAATGGAACAATAGGAGGAGACAAGAATGGCAAATCAGGATTTTAATTCAACAGTAAGTTCATTATTTCAGGGGATGGATAATTTTATCACGTCTAAGACAGTTGTGGGTGAACCAAAGCAGGTAGGAGATGTTATTTTATTGCCATTGATTGAGGTGGCATTTGGCGTAGGTGCAGGTGCATTTTTAGATAAAGATGGAAATAATAACGCCGGTGGTGGTCTTGGAGGAAAGATGTCGCCAAGCGCTGTATTAGTAATTCAAAACGGACAGACCAAACTTGTGAATGTGAAGAATCAGGAAGGTCTGACTAAGATTCTTGATATGGTACCGGAAGTTTTGGATAAGATTACTGCTTCCTTTGGAAATGGAAAAAAAAGTGAAGATTTAGATGATATTTTGCAATAATTTTTTAGTATTAAAAAGATAAGAAAAAGAGCGAAAGATGTTTTAAAGTTAGAATCAAATGGTTCGTAGTTCTGGATAGAATAAATTAATTCGGAAAGACAGGGAGCATGAGAATGACTTTGTTAGAAATTTTCTTTTGCTCTTTTTGTTTTTGGAAAAAAAGAAGTGCTTTTGCATACAATATAATAAACAGGTAAGTACCGAGAGTGAAAAGAAAAGAGGAGAGTCTATGTGTCGGTTGATTGGTTTTGCTTTGTTTTTTGTAGCAATTGGAATGATAATTAGTTGTATCATGGAAGAGGGCTTTTTCTTTTTTTTCTTAATTGTGGCATTTTTAGTATTGGCATATTGTTTGTTTTGCAAAAAATAAAAAGACTATCGTAAGATAGTCTTTTGAATGTTCAAATTAAGCTCTTTCAACTTTGCCAGACTTTAAGCAAGAAGTACAAACATACATCTTCTTAGCAGCTCCATTAACCATAACCTTAACTGATTTTACGTTAGATTTCCACATTTTATTGTTTCTTCTATGTGAATGGCTCACCTGGATACCAAAATGAACTCCTTTATCACAAATTGCACATTTAGCCATGAATGACACCTCCTTGCATTTTTTAGCCTATGGGCTTACAACAAACCAATTTTATCAGATAAGAAACAATAATGCAAGGAAAAAATGAAAATTTTTAAATTTTTTTTAAACAATACATTCCTAAGGTTGTAATTAAGCGAAAAAAAAGGTATACTGTTATGTATGTGGAGAAAGGTCTGTTTTACAGTTTGTTTATAATAGTTATTGAAATGGAGGATTTTTCATGAAGGGACATATGAATACAGATTTAGGTGATATTATTGTGGAAAATGAGGCGGTTGCTCAGTATGCCGGCCTTTGCGCCATGGAATGTTTTGGCATTGTAGGTATGGCCGTACTTAGTGTGAAGGATGGATTAGTGAAGTTACTAAAAGGAGACAGTATTAGTAAAGGTGTAAATGTTATAATTGAAGATGATGGTGTCATTGTAAATTATCACGTTATTGTTGCATATGGAGTGAGTATTGCTGCGGTGGCGGAGAATTTAAAAGATTCCGTTACGTATAAGTTGGAAGAATTTTTAGGTATGAAGGTTAAGTGTATCAATATCTATGTTGAAGGTGTACGAGTATTAGATTAATAAGGGTTTGGGAGGAAATAAGTCGTGTCAGTAAAACAAATAGAAGCCGAAAAAGTTCAAAAGTGTTTTTTGGCTGGAGCATATCGGTTAGAAGCAAAAAAAGAATATATTAATGAATTAAATGTTTTTCCGGTTCCGGACGGAGATACGGGAACAAATATGTCACTTACTATAATGTCAGCTGCCAAGGAAGTGGCAGCTCTTTCGGATGCCTCTATGGAGCAGGTTATGAAGGCAGTTTCTAGTGGTTCTTTACGTGGAGCGAGAGGAAATTCCGGCGTTATTTTATCTCAGCTTTTCCGTGGATTCTCGAAGGTTGCTTCGAAACAGGAGAAGTTAGATACTTTTGTTTTGGCAGAAGCTTTCAATCAGGCAGTTGCTACGGCATATAAGGCAGTTATGAAGCCGAAGGAAGGAACCATTCTTACGGTAGCCAAAGCCATGGCAAAGAAGGGGGATGAACTGTCCGGTTCCGTAAAGGATATTGAACAGTGGTTAGAAGAAGTTGTAAAATATGGTGATGAGACCCTGGAGAAAACTCCGGACATGTTACCAGTGTTAAAAGAGGCAGGTGTAGTAGATTCCGGTGGACAGGGATTGATGGAGGTAATGCACGGAATCCTTGATGAGATAAAAGGAATTGAAACTGTCATCGAAACTCCGGTTATGCCAGAGAAAAAGGTTGAGATATTGGAAGAAGAACCGGTGGATATTAAGTTCGGATATTGTACAGAATTTATTATTTTACTGGAAAAAGAATTCACATCCAAAGAAGAGAAGGAATTAAAAGAATATTTAGGTTCCATTGGTGATTCTTTAGTGGTGGTAGCAGATGACGAGCTTGTAAAGATTCATGTACACACCAATCATCCGGGACTCGCATTTGAAAAAGGATTAACCTACGGTGCTTTATCTCGGATGAAGATAGATAATATGAGAGAAGAACATCAAGAGAAATTAATAAAGGATGCTCAGAAAATAGCAAAAGAGCAAAGTAAAAAAGAGGAATCCGAAGAAATAGCATTACCATTGAAGGAATACGGATTTGTTACCATTTGTGCCGGAAAGGGTATGGAAGAAATTTTTACTTCTCTAGGCGTTGATATGGTGATTGAAGGTGGCCAGACCATGAATCCGAGCACGGAAGATATTTTAAATGCCATAGCTAAAATTAATGCAAAAAACATTTTCGTTCTTCCAAATAACAAAAATATTATTTTGGCAGCAAATCAGGCAAGGGATTTAACGGAAGACAAAAACGTAGTTGTGATTGAAACAAAAACTATGCCACAAGGAATTTCAGCTATGATTGGATTTGATGAAAATGTAAGATTAGAAGATAATCTACAGTCTATGAAAGATATGAGCCGTCAGGTATTTACCGGACAGATTACTTATGCAGTGCGCGATACTAATATTGATGGAAAAGAAATTCATACCGGGGACTTTATGGGAATGGATGATAAAGGTCTGGTTAGCGTGGGAATAGATAAGGAAAAAGTGGTTTTGGAATTACTGGAAAATATGGTGCAAAATGATAGTGAATTGGTTACTATTTATTATGGAGCTGAAGTGAATGAAGAGGAAGCAACTACGATTTCAGAAAAGGTTTCACAATGTTTCCCATCAGTGGAAGTAGAGTTACAGTTCGGAGGTCAGCCGATTTATTACTATATTTTTTCTGTTGAGTAAAAGAAGGTGATAGTTTGGAACGAAGCGATTCTATCATGGTAGTAAAAGGTATCGGAGAGAAAACAGCGAAACTATTTTCGAAAAAAAAGATAGCAAATATTGATGACCTTTTAAAATATTATCCAAAAGCATATCAGGAATTCAAAGATCCGGTGTGTATAGGAGAAGTTTTACTAGAAGAACGTGTTGCCGTCTTGGGACAGATTTGTCAGAAGCCAATTACCAAAAATCTGGCGAAAATCAATATTACTGTTACGAAAATTCAGGATTGCACCGGTTCTATCGAAGTTTGTTGGTATCATATGCCTTTTTTAAAGAATTTTTTTCACATAGGAGATACCTATATTTTTGTGGGAGAAGTTTCAAAAAAATATGGAAAACTGGTGATGGAGCAGCCCCAATATTATAAAGTGGATGAATACGAAAAACAAAAACAGACTTTAGTTCCTGTTTATTCGACTACGGCAGGGCTTTCGAATAAACTGATTCAAAAGTCAGTAAAGCAGGCACTAGAGTCCGTTACGAAGACGAAAGAATATTTGCCGGAATATCTGGTGGATAAGTATCAGTTGCCGGATATTTTTCAGTCTACTTATATGATGCATTTTCCTAAGAATAAGGAAGAAGTTCTTATGGCGAGAAAAAGATTAGCTTTTGATGAATTTTTCACATTTCTGGCCTCTATGGAATGGCTCAAGGAACAGGATATAAAAAGGAAAAATGAGAATCCGATAAAAGACACTGTTTCTTTAACGCCATTGTTAAAAAAACTTCCTTACGAATTAACCATGGCACAAAATCGGGTATTAGATGAAATATTAAAAGATTTACAGGGTGAATATGTTATGAATCGTCTGGTACAGGGAGATGTAGGCTCCGGAAAGACCATCATTGCTATTTGTGCCTTGTTTTATATGTTGGAAAGTGGGTATCAAGGGGCTTTGATGGCCCCTACGGAAGTCCTTGCAAAACAGCATTATATAGAAATTTTAGAGTTGTTTAAAGACTTGCCTAATCAGGTGGAACTTCTGACAGGTTCCACAACTGCTGCGCAAAAAAAACGTTGTTATCAAAATCTGCAAGATGGGACTACCAGTCTGGTGATAGGAACCCATGCTTTGATAGAAGATAAAGTTACTTTTAAAAATTTGGGTATGGTAATTACTGATGAACAACATCGTTTTGGAGTAAAACAAAGAGAAAAGCTTAGTTTAAAAGGAAATGCTCCACATACCTTAATTATGAGTGCTACACCGATTCCGAGAACTCTTGCCATTATATTATATGGTGATTTAGATATATCGATTGTAAACGAATTACCGAAAAACCGTCTTCCGATTAAGAATTGTGTGGTTGGTACTGGTTATCGGAATACTGCATATGATTTTATAAAAAAGCAGATTGAAGAGGGAAGACAGGCATATATTATCTGTCCTATGGTAGAAGAAGGCGAAAACACGGAAATGGAAAATGTAACTTCTTATCAGAATAAATTGGAAGAATATTACCAAAATGAAATTAAAGTAGGAAAGTTACATGGAAAAATGAAGCCACAAGAAAAAGAACTTGTTATGAGTGATTTTGCAGAGGGAAAGATTCAGATTCTGGTTTCTACCACGGTTGTTGAGGTTGGAATTAATGTTCCGAATGCGACCGTTATGATGATAGAAAATGCCGAACGTTTTGGTCTTGCACAATTGCATCAGTTACGAGGTCGGGTAGGACGTGGAAAGCATCAGTCGTACTGTATTATGATGTATAAAAAAGATACGAAAGAAACCAAGGAACGTCTTGAAGTATTAAATCATTCGAATGATGGATTTTACATTGCCAACGAAGATTTAAAACTTAGAGGCCCCGGAGACTTTTTTGGAATCCGGCAAAGTGGAGAATTTGATTTTAAAGTCGGTGATATATATAATGATCAGGAGATGCTAAAAAGTGCGAAAGAAGCAGTAAATGAGCTTAAGAAAAATGGATTGTTAAAGGAAGGAATGCTTCCGGATTATATGTCAAAAAACTTGATTATGTAGAGCTGCCGTATTATAATTTTTATGCCGGATGGTAAAAGAAGACTTTTTGTTACTGTTTATGTGGGTGCAGTAACAGTTCTTCATCCGCATTATATTACGACAGCTTACGGTTGAAAAAGAATATTTCTAAACCTATGATACCTCTAAATTGCTATGAACTTTGGCCTTGGTATCGTATTAAGAGTTTTTCATCATTTCTTTTTCCTGTGCAGCAATCATTTTTTTAACCATCTGACCGCCCACACTACCGTTTTGGTAAGAAGTTAAGTCACCGTTATAACCTTCTTTCAAAGGTACACCGATTTCCTTTGCAACTTCAAACTTGAACTTGTCAAGGGCACTTTTTGCTTGTGGAACTTCTGGGTTTTTTTGACGACTCATAGGATTCCTCCGTTTCAAAATGTGAACTACAAGTTACAATGTTAGTATGAGCAGTTTAAATAAAATGAAACAACCAATGTTTGTAAAAAAAAGTCTGAAAGATTAATTTTCGTCTGGCTAAATGTGACAATAAAGACATGTTTGAAATGTCGTAAATAAAGTTATGATATATTTATAAATCAGAAAGAAGGAAAAATGAGAGTAATAGCAGGAACAGCGAGAAGTTTAAAGTTACAAACTATAGAAGGAATGAATACAAGACCTACTACAGATCGAACCAAAGAAACTTTATTTAATGTAATAGGAAATAATCTTTATGGTGTTGTATTTCTGGATTTATTTAGTGGAAGTGGCGCTATTGGTATTGAAGCATTAAGCAGAGGTGCGGACAAAGCGTATTTTGTTGAAGAAAATAAAAAGGCGATAGAATGTATCAGACAAAATCTCAAGCATACAAAGCTAGAGAAGGATGCGGTGATTCTACAACAGGATGTGTTTGTTGCCCTTGATTCTATTATAAAAAATGAGACGATATTAAATATTGTTTTTATGGATCCGCCCTATGGAAAAGAACTGGAAAAGAGGGTATTATTAAAATTAAATGAAGCCTCAAATTTAGATGATGATATTATGATAATAGTAGAATCCGATTTGCAGACAGAGTTTTCTTATTTGGAACAAACTATATTTGAGATATACAAAGAAAAAAGATATAAAACAAATAAACATACTTTTATTCGGAAAAGGTACATTGACGAGTAAAAGTATATGGATTCGGAGGACAGTATGAAGATAGCAATTTATCCGGGAAGCTTTGACCCGATTACGTTAGGTCATTTAGATGTAATAAAGCGGTCCGCTAAAATATTCGATAAAGTAATCATAGGAGTATTAAATAATAGTTCAAAGTCACCATTGTTTTTGGTGGAAGAACGTGTTAAGATGATTCAGGAAGCAGTAAAAGACATGGAAAAAGTGACAGTAGAATCTTTTTCCGGCCTTTTGGTGGATTTTGCGAAAGAAAAAAATGCAGATGTAATTGTAAGAGGACTTCGTGCAATTACAGATTTTGAGTATGAGTTACAAATGTCTCAGCTTAATAACAAACTGAATCCGGATGTGGATACCATGTTTTTAACTACAAGTGTAGAGTATGCTTACTTAAGTTCTAGCGCTATAAAAGAAATTGCAAAATTTGGTGGTAGTATTGAATCCTTAGTTCCGGAAAATGTAATTAAGCCGGTATATGAAAAATTTCATATCACACTATCATAGGAGGAAAGAAAAAATGGCGAAGAAAACAATTGTTGATTATTTAGACGATTTAGAAATATATGTTGATACGATAAAATTGGCACCCTTGTCTCCAAAAAAGATTTATGTTGACAAGGAAGAACTTATGACGATGATTCAGGAAGTGAAGTTGCGTCTTCCAGGAGAAATGGAACGTAGTCAGAAAATTGTTCATAATAAAGATGGAATTCTTGAAAGTGCAAAAGAAGAAGCAGAAAGTATCGTTTCTAAAGCGAAAGCAGAAGCCGATGCTATGGTAGAAGAGAGTGAAATTGTTAAGAATGCACAGATAAAGGCTGAGGAACTTATTGAAACTGCAAAGCAGGAATGCAAGGATATGGTTGCGGAAACTCAGGAATATGTTCAAAGTCTTTTGGATCAGGCGAGGGATGAAGCAAAACAAATGCGCTCCGGGGCACTGTATTACACTACAGATACTTTAAGCGATATTGAAAATTATATTAAAAGGACTTTAGAAGAAAATTCTGTTGCTTTCCAAAATCTAAGTGCCGCATTAAATCAAAGTCTGGATGTCATCTCAGCAAATCGTTTGGAAATTGACCAACAAATCAAAGTGTTCCAACAGGCTGAAGAAACGACAGAGGTTTCTGAACAGGAAGAGGAACAAGACACTGAGGCTTTAGAACAGGAATAAGGCTAATTGATAGGTAAAAAGGCTGATGAATGCCTTGGCAGTGATGTACCAGGCAAGGGAAAAATCTGTTGAGGTCACACTTTTGACCTGGAAAATGGAGCAAATCCCTCCAAAATTGAGCAAGGCAAAAGCAAGGGAAAATTTTTTTTCAATTTCTAAAAAGGAAAGTGACATGATATTTTTAAGTCCTGTGGTTACTTCAAGAAAACAACAGGATAGAGTTACTTTCCGGCTTTGGAATAAATGATTTGTCAATAAAATCATAATGGAAAATAGAACGATATAGCCACATATTTTTATCATTATTTCAAAAGAATCTAAGATAACAGCATCTAAACTGCTGTTATTTTTTTTAGGTGTTTGTTTTTGGGAAGAATTTTTCGTATTTTTGCGAAAAAGCCGATATACGGGATAGGAGAGCAACAGTAAAATGAAAATAGGAAAGTAAAATATGAAAAGAACACAAGAAACAGATCCTCTTTCTTGTAATAAACTCACATAAAAATAACCTAGTAAAAACATAGGACTGATGTTTGAGATAAAGGGCAATAAAAAATTAGCAAAGGATTTTGAAAAACTTCCATTATCATAAAGATCTTTTAAAATCTTTGCGCCTAATGGATAACCGCAGAAAAAGCCTATAAAAAACAAAAAAGGCAGACTTTTATGAAATTTTTTCTTGCGGTAGATGGGATAAAAGGGAATGCAAAACAAATTTTCGCAGTTATTCACTAAAATAACGCCACAAATAATGATGAAAGGAAGCATGGCTGGGAGCAGATTTTGATACCATAATAATAAACCGTTTCTGGTGCCTTCCATGGTAATTTTAGGAAAGGAGAGGAAAAGGAAAAGGAAGATAAGGGGAAGGAGCTTTTTCAAAATCTTCATGTCTGTGTTCCTTTCATAGATATAAGTGTTATATTCTATGAAAGGAAAAAAAGAATTATTCTGTTTCTGGAGTCAGAATGATTGTTTTTTGGGAAAATGCTGGTGTGTGAAATTTTTGCATCACGATCAGTTGATAAAGTTCCTGGCTTTTTTTGTCTATTGCATACATTCTCTTTCCTAAATCAGAAAGTTTCCCTTCGTCTACAGGACGATAGAAAACAGGAATTTTTGAAGCATCATTTATTTTGCTTAAAAGAGAAGAGGAAGTTGTTCTAAAACCAAGTATTTTTCCGTAATAGGTGATATCATGTTGTAAAAAAAGGTCCATTTCATTTTTTGTGATTTCCAGCAAAAAATGTATCAAAAAACGCTGAATTCGGGTGTTTGTATAACTTTTGTGATTCATTCGGTGTATCAATTCCTCTAAATTCAGGGTGGGGGAATAACACTTTTGAAAACGACGTTCCAGTTCTTCCGTACCATCAAAATAAACGCTCATGGGTTGGGAAGCGGTTATTTTCCGGTAATGAGAAAATACAGAAAAATCATTTAAAGTAACCGGAAAGGTTTTTCCATAATTTTCGTGAAAGATTTGCTTCATATCAGGCGGAAGCGCTTCATACAAAGAGGCATCGTGATGCTTTAATACGGCGGTTCGGATTGCAGTAGCGGAACTGATGGTAGAAGAAAGTTCCTTTTGATGATATCCGTTGTTTATTCTTGCGATGGGGACAGGGATGATTTTACTTTGTAGTCTGGTTAGTGCCAGGATATATTCTAATGCCAGTATATTATTTGGGGTGTCAAGAAGTAATCCAAATTCTTCGCCCAATAGTATGGAAACTGTATTTCTGCGAGCTTTTGGAAA
This sequence comes from Lachnospiraceae bacterium, assembly GCA_045124495.1. GTDB lineage: Bacteria > Bacillota > Clostridia > Lachnospirales > Lachnospiraceae > RGIG1668. The sequence continues at coordinate 20,494 of JBGVLX010000092.1, read as the reverse complement.
AGAAAGACCTTCTTTTAGGTTTTTTCTTAAAATTTGTTTGTATTCATCACTTTCGTTTTCTAAAAAATGTGCTAATTTATAAAATAAATCTATGTTGTGGGTTTCTACACCAAAAGATAAATGGGTTACGACACCAAGGTGCTGCAACAGACTGACAGCTCCTAAAGCGAAATAATTAGCGCTGGAAGTTGCATAACAAACCGGTAATTCTATGATAAGGTCAACACATTCTGACAATGCGGCCTTTGCCCTTTCGTGCTTTGAAAGCAGGGCAGGCTCTCCCCGTTGAACAAAGGGCCCACTCATGATTACTATGACATAGTCAGCTCCGGAACATTCCTTTGCTTTTTGGATTTGATATTTATGACCGTTATGAAACGGATTGTATTCTGCTATGATTCCTAATACTTTCATGTGATTTTGTCCTTTTTCATAAATTTATGCTATTAGCGTAAAAGGTAATGTTTTATGTCTGCATGAATCAATAGGACATTGAATTGCAAGGCATACGAAAATTTATTACCACCTATCTTAGTATATACGATATCAGTAAAAAACAAAAGAAAATTGTATTTTAAAAAAGACAATTTTTTCGAAATTGTGTATTGTATACAAGAAAATAATGGTTTATAATGAGATATAGTTGAGTTTATTACATACATTGAAAGGAGAACATCATCATGGCTTTTATTGATGAAATTAAGCAAAGAGCAAAAAGTAACTTAAAGACAATCGTATTACCGGAAACTATGGATCAAAGAACCTTAGTGGCGGCTGGGAAGGTTTTAGAAGAAGGTATTGCAAATATTATTTTAGTTGGAAAGAAAGAAGAAATCGAAAAAGCTGCTGACGGGATTGATTTAAGTAAAGCTACCTTTGTAGATCCTGAAAGTTATGATAAATTAGAGGAGTACATAAATTTAGTAGTAGAACTTCGTAAGAGTAAAGGTATGACTTATGATGATGCAAAAAAACTTCTTATCACCAATCCTTTATTCTTTGGAGTTACCATGGTGAAAGCAAAAGATGCAGACGGTATGGTTGCAGGTGCGGTAAATGCTTCTGCAGATGTACTTCGTCCATCTTTACAGATTCTAAAGACGGCACCTGGAACAAAATTAGTATCAGCTTTCTTTGTTATGGTAGTCCCTGATTGTAATATGGGTGAAAATGGTACTTTTGTATTTTCTGACTGCGGATTGAATCAGAATCCAAATGCGGAAGAACTTGCAGCTATCGCAGAAAGCTCAGCAAAGACGTTTGAAATGTTAGTTGGAAAAGAACCGAAGGTTGCTATGTTATCCCATTCTACTTTAGGAAGTGCAAAGCATGCTGATGTAGATAAAGTAGTAGAAGCTACCAAAATATTAAGAGAAAATTGTCCGGATTTAAAAGTAGAAGGAGAAATTCAGGCGGATGCAGCCATTGTTCCTACCGTTGGTGCGTCAAAGGCACCTGACAGTGAAGTGGCAGGAAATGCCAATGTTTTAGTATTCCCTGATTTGGATGCCGGTAATATTGGATACAAACTGGTTCAAAGACTTGCTAAGGCAGAAGCCTATGGTCCTGTTACCCAAGGTATTGCAGCACCTGTAAATGATTTGTCTAGAGGATGTAGTGCAGATGATATTGTTGGTGTAGTGGCTATTACAGCAGTTCAGGCACAGAATATGTAATAAATGAGAGAGGAATAGTAGAATGAAAATATTAGTCATTAATTGTGGAAGTTCATCTTTAAAATATCAGTTAATTGATATGGAAAATGAAAGTGTTGTGGCAAAGGGAATTTGCGAAAGAATCGGAATTGAAGGTTCTAAGCTGACTCATAAACCAGCCGGAAAAGATAATTTAGTAGTTGAAAAACCAATGAAAGACCATAATGATGCAGTTGCTATGGTAATGGATGCCCTTCAGGATGAAAAGGCTGGAGTTATTTCAGATATTAATGAAATCAAAGCAGTAGGTCACAGAGTACTACATGGTGGTAAATTCTTTAGTGATTCCATTATCATTAATGATGAAGTAAAAGAAGTAATTAAGGCTTGTTTTGAATTAGGACCTCTTCATAATCCTGCAAATTTAATTGGTATTGAAGCTTGTGAAAAAATAATGCCGGATACTCCACAGGTTGCTGTGTTTGATACCGCGTTCCATCAGACAATGCCAGAGAAAGCATATATGTATGCAATACCATATGAATATTATGAAAAATATAATATTAGAAAATATGGTTTTCACGGAACATCACATAGCTATGTGTCAAAGAGAACGATTGAAGTAGCTGGTTTAGACAAGGAAAATTCCAAAGTAATTGTATGTCACTTGGGAAATGGTGGTAGTGTTTCTGCAGTTGTGAATGGTAAGTGTGTAGATACCAGTATGGGACTTACTCCATTAGAAGGTCTTATCATGGGAACCAGAAGCGGTGACTTGGATCCGGCGGTAGTTCAATATATCGCACATAAAGAAAATCTTTCTTTAGAGGAAGTAATTGAAATTTTAAATAAGAAGTCCGGTGTGTTGGGTATTTCTGGTATCTCTTCTGACTTTAGAGATTTAATTGCCAAGAAACAAGAAGGTGACGAAAGAGCTACCTTAGCTTTGGATGCTTTTGAATACCGTGTAGCAAAGTATATCGGTTCTTATATCACAGCTATGAATGGTGTAGATGCAATCGTATTTACTGCCGGTGTTGGTGAAAATAACGGCGTAGTTCGTGAAAAAGTAATGGATTACTTTGGATATCTTGGAATTAAGCTGGATAAAGAAAAAAATCTTAACTGCAGGGAAGAAGGAATTGTATCAACTGCAGATTCCAGTGTAAAAGTTTGTGTTATTCCAACCAATGAAGAAATTGCCATTGCAAGAGAAACAAAGGCATTGGTGGAAAAATAAACATAAATCGTATTATGGGAATTTGGTGTTACTTTCCAAAGTACCAATTTTGTAGAATTTTCCAAGAAATAAAAAATAATCATTGACAAATATAGCTTTGCTATGTATAATGACAAAGGTGCGTATGTTTTTATAAAGAATGGAGACAATATGCTAATTGATTTATCAGATATTTTATCTGCGGAAAAGAAAGAAAAATCAGTAACAGTTCCTATTGAATTTACTGAAATTTCCTACCAGGGAAATCAGTATCCGGTAACTGCCAGTGATGTGAAGGTGGAAATTTTTAATCAAGGTAAGAAGAAGCTTCTTATCCAAATGGAATTTCAAGCTTCCATAAAAATACCATGCGATCGTTGTTTAGAGGACGTGGTGATTGAAGTACCGGTTCGAGAGGAAAAAGTAGTAGATTTTAACTTCTTGAAAACAGAGGAAAATGATGACCAAGATGAATTTAATTTTATGGATGGATGTAATCTGGATGTAGACATGCTTGCATATGGCGAGATTTCTTTGGCGATTCCTATGAAGGTTCTTTGTAAGGAAGATTGCAAAGGGATTTGTAGTGTATGTGGCTGTAATCGTAATCATGTCAGCTGCGACTGTGACACTACGGTTCCGGATCCAAGGATGTCGGCCATCTATGATATCTTCAACAATTTTAAGGAGGTGTAACATAAATGTCTATTTGTCCAAAGAATAAATCTTCTAAAGCAAGAAGAGATAGTCGTAGAGCAAACTGGAAAATGACTGCTCCTGCATTAGTAAAATGCAGTAAATGTGGTGAATTAATGATGCCTCATAGAGTATGTAAGGCTTGCGGATATTATGATAAGAAGGAAATTATTACTGCTAAGTAATAAAACTGATAAGACTTTGTAGTTAATACAAAGTCTTATTTTTTACGGTACAGAAAAGAAAACTTAGATTACTTTTTGGGGTGAAAGGTACAACTTTCCTGTAGCGTAAAGAATAAGAATACGACCTGGAAAATAAAAAAATGGAAGGATATGTGCGATGGATAAGAAAGAATTATGTAAAATAGCTGTGGATGCTATGGGGGGAGATGTTCCTGAGGAAATTATAAAAGGTGCCATTGATGCGGTAAGAGAACGAGAAGATATTTTCTGTTATTTAGTAGGAAAAGAAGATTATATAAAAGAAGTGATTTCACAGTATGCCTTTGATCAGGAAAGAGTAGAAATTATCGATGCAAAAGAAGAGATAAGTTGTGAGGAATCTCCAGTTATGGCAATTAAGAAAAAGAAGGATTCTTCAATGGTGGTTGCACTTAACTTAGTAAAGGAAAAGAAGGCAGATGCGATTATTTCAGCAGGAAGTTCTGGAGCTGTATTGGTAGGAGGTCAGTTTATTGTAGGAAGAATCAAAGGAATTGAAAGAAGTCCTCTTGCGACCTTAATGCCTACAGTGAAGGGTGCCACCCTAATTTTGGACGTAGGGGCCAATGTAGATGCCCGTTCGAATCATCTGGTTCAATTTGCGCAGATTGGTTCCTTATATATGAAGCATATTATGAAAGTGGATAATCCTAAGGTCGCCATTGTAAATATTGGAACAGAAGAAGCGAAGGGAAATGCATTGGTAAAGGAAACTTATCCTTTGTTGAAGGATTGTGCAGATATTAATTTTGTTGGAAGTATCGAAGCCAGAGACATTCATCAGGGAGAAGTGGATGTGATTGTAGCAGAAGCTTTTGTCGGAAATGTCATTTTGAAATTATCCGAAGGTTTATCCAAAACCATGGTTGGAGTAATCAAAGAAGGTCTGATGTCTAATCTGAAGAGCAAAATAGGAGCTGCCCTGGCATTGCCTGCATTAAAGAAAACTTTGAAAAAGTTTGATGCTTCTGAGTACGGTGGAGCGCCACTTTTGGGATTAAATGGATTGGTAGTAAAAGTGCATGGAAGTGCCAAGGCAAAAGAAATGAAGAATGCAATGTTCCAATGTGTATCTTATAAAGAAGAAAAAATGAACGAAAAGATGATGGAATTTTTGGCTTAATGAAGCCGACTTCAAAATGGAGGAAAAAATGGCACGGGATTATTCGAAGTTTGAAGAGAAAATAGGCTATACTTTTTTTGATAAAAAGCTTTTAGAACAGGCATTTTCTCATTCTTCCTATGTGAATGAAAGAAAAGTAAATCATAGGGACAGCTATGAGCGAATGGAGTTTTTAGGAGATGCAGTGTTAGAATTGGTGGTAAGTCAGTATTTGTTTGACCACTACAAGGAAAAGACAGAAGGGGAACTTACAAAATTGCGCGCAAGTCTGGTTTGCGAAGCAACTTTATCCCAATGTGCCAGAGTTATGGAGATTGGAGAGTATCTGTTGCTAAGCAAAGGTGAAGAGATGACCGGAGGACGTCAAAGGGATTCTATTTTGTGTGATGTTTTCGAGGCTGTTCTTGGGGCTATATACTTAGATGGGGGATTAATTGCTGCAAGAAACCATGTGGAACGTTTTTTGATGACAGATATTGAGGAAAAGCAACTATTTTATGATGCAAAAACAATATTGCAGGAGAAAATGCAAAAGGACGGAAACAAAGTGAATTATGAACTTGTGGAGGAACGTGGTCCACAACATTCCAAAGAATTTGTGGTACAGGCTGTGATAGATGGAACTGTAGTAGGAATGGGTATTGGGAAAACAAAGAAAGCGGCAGAACAGATGGCGGCATACAAAACCCTGATTGCATCAAAGGATAAGAAATAGGAGTCAAATATGTATTTAAAGAGTATTGAAGTTCATGGATTTAAGTCCTTTGCAAATAAAATAACCTTTGAATTTCAGCATGGTATTACCGGTATCGTTGGACCTAATGGTAGCGGTAAAAGTAACGTGGCAGATGCGGTCCGCTGGGTATTAGGAGAGCAAAGTGCAAAACAACTTCGAGGAAGTAAGATGGAAGATGTTATCTTTGCGGGAACCCAGAATAGGAAACCTTTGGGATATGCTTATGTTGCAATTACACTGGATAATTCCGACAAAAGTCTTCCTGTAGATTATGAGGAAGTTACTGTGGCAAGAAGGGTTTATCGTTCCGGGGAAAGCGAGTATTTGCTAAATGGTACTCCCTGTCGTCTGAAAGATGTGAATGCGTTGTTCTTTGATACTGGAATTGGTAAAGAAGGATATTCTATTATCGGACAGGGTCAGATTGACAAAATTTTAAGTGGAAAACCAGAAGAACGAAGAGAACTTTTTGATGAAGCTGCCGGTATTGTAAAGTATAAGAAAAATAAAGAAGCAACACAAAAAGAACTCATGGCACAAAAGGCAAATCTGGAACGTGTGAATGATATTTTATCCGAACTATCAAGACAGGTGGAACCGCTGAGAAAACAAGATGAAGTTGCCAGAAAATATCTGGTGTTACGAGACCAGCAAAAAACATTGGATATAAATGTGTATCTGTTGGAACAGGGAAAGGTTAAAAAAGATCTGGAAGAGATGGATCAAAAGCTTCAGTATGTGGATGAGCAGTTAAAGAGTGAACAGAAAAAATTTGAAGCTACCAAAGAAGAATATGAAATCTTAGAAAAGGATTTAGAGGATAGACAAAAAGAACTGGAAGAAATTAAGAACCAGCAATTTCAACAGGAACTTTTAAAAAAAGAAGGACAAGGCAGGATTAATGTGCTAACTGAGCAGATGAATGCGGCCAGGATAGGAGAAGAGTCCTTTTTAGAACGAATTGGAAAAATTCAGGGAGATATTGAAAAAAAAGAAACAGAAAAAGAAGAATATCTTGAGAAGAAGGCTTTATTAGATGAGCAGATGGATGCCACAGATGATGGAGAAAGCATGGCTCAGGAATCTGTGAACCAGATTCAAAAACAGATTAACCAGATAGAATCTGAAATTGAAAAGAACAAGGCAGATATGATTGAATGTATCAGTAAAGGTTCACTGGTAAAAGAAAAAGTTGGCCGTTACGATGCTATGCTGGAAAATATTCAGGTAAAAAAAGTAGAAATTAATCAAAGATACCTGCAGTATAAAAGTAAAGAAGAACAACAAAATCTTCTTGTGGCTGAGTTTGAAGGAAAATTGGAAAAAACCAGGCAGAGTATGCGGGAGAACCAAGGGAAGATACAGGAGTTATCAGAACTGCAAAAAACAAATGCAAAAGAGCTGGAATCCGTACGTCATAAAAAGCAAAATCAAAGTGACAAGATTCAGCAAACTAAGGCAAAGTTGGAAAGTCTTAGAAATATCACAGAACGTTATGATGGTTATGGAAACAGTATCAAACGTGTTATGGAGCAAAAAAAGAGTAAACCTGGAATTCATGGTGTAGTAGCGGATCTGATTACAGTAAAAAAGGAATATGAAATTGCAGTGGAAACTGCACTTGGTGGTAGTATACAAAATATTGTTACAGAGGATGAAGGAACGGCAAAAGACTTAATTGAGTTCTTAAAGAAAAATAAATTTGGTCGTGCCACTTTCTTGCCATTAGCGAATATAAAGTCAAATGATGTTTTCAAAAAAACGGAGGCACTAAAAGAACCTGGAGTAATCGGAATTGCCAGTGAATTGGTAGAATCAGATGTAAAATATAAAGATTTGATCAAACAACTTTTAGGAAGAATTTTAGTAACAGATACCATTGACCATGCTTTGGCGATAGGAAGAAAGTATCAATACAGTATGCGAATTGTAACCTTAGAAGGGGAATTGCTGAATCCTGGTGGTGCCATGACGGGTGGTGCTTTTAAAAATACCAGTAATCTTCTTGGTAGAAAAAGAGAGCTGGAGGAATTAGAGACGGCTCTAGAACAAAGCAAAAGGGAATGGGAAACAACTTTAAAAGAAGAAGAAACTTTAAAGAAAAGCCTGGAAGAGGCTCAGGAAAAATTAAAAGAACTTCAATCCATAGAGCAGAATTTAAATCTAAAGCAAAATACAGAAACCATGCACCTTAAAAATGCAAAAGAACAGATTCAGGAAATTGAAAAGGCGTATGTATCCATAAAATCCGAAAGTAAGGAATTGGATATACAGGTGGAATCCATCGAAAAGAGTAAAAATGAATTATATGATGGAAATAAAGTCTTTGAAGAACTTCAAAAAAATTGTGAAGAGAATACCAAAACGCTGAATCAAAAGCTGGTGGAATTAAAAGAAGAAAAGGAAGCGGCATTAAAAAAGGTTCAGGAAGTTACCTTGTCTATTCATTCCCTAAAACAACAGGATGATTTCCTGATTACAAACATACGTCGTTTAAAGAAAGAACAGGCAGAACTGGAAGAAGAAGTAGAAAAGTTAAAACACTCTTTGGAAGACAGAAGAAAAGAAAAAGAGGAAAAAGAACTGAAACTGTGTGAGGAGAAAGAGCAGATTGAAAAAATCGAAGTTTCTTTAAAAGAACAGGAAGAGTGGTTAAAGAACAAGAATATCGAAAAAGAGGAAATCAGCAAAAAGCATAAAGCCTTCTTTTCGGTGAGAGAGAAGTTATCAGAAGAGATTAATCGCTTAGATAAAGAACAGTTCCGTTTAAATGATAAAAAAGAACGGATGTTACAAAGTCAGGAAGAAGCTAACCGATATATGTGGGAGCAATATGAGCTTACCTACAATTATGCCCTTGAGTTTAAAAATGAAGCCATGCAGGATTTACCGGCTATGAAAAAAGAACTTTCATCGGTGAAATCACAAATGAAGGCCTTAGGAGATGTTAATGTTAATGCGATTGAGGAATATAAGAATGTTTCGGAAAGATATGAATTTTTATCTGCCCAACAGTCTGATATTTTGGAATCTCAAAAGAATCTTAATACTATCATTGAGGAATTAGATGTTGTTATGAGAAATCAGTTCTCAGTGAAATTCAAAGAAATTCAGGATATGTTTGATAAGGTATTTAAGGAATTGTTCGGTGGAGGTAAATCTTCTTTGGAATTAGTAGAAGAGGAAGATATCTTAGAGGCAGGAATCCGAATTATCGCACAACCACCAGGAAAGAAATTACAGAATATGATGCAGCTTTCCGGTGGAGAAAAAGCGTTGACCGCCATAGCATTGTTATTTGCAATACAAAGCTTAAAACCGTCTCCGTTTTGTCTTCTGGATGAAATTGAGGCAGCTTTGGATGATTCTAATGTATACCGGTATGCAAATTATCTGCATAAATTAACAAAAGATACTCAGTTTATTGTAATTACTCATAGAAAAGGAACCATGGAAGCAGCAGACTCTTTGTATGGTATTACCATGCAGGAAAGAGGAGTTTCCACATTGGTATCTGTAAATTTAATTGCCAGTGAATTAGAGGAGGAAGAAAAAGTATGACAGAGGAAAAGAAAGGTTTTTTTAAACGTTTGGTTAGTGGCTTAACTAAGACCAGAGATAACATAGCAAGTAGTTTTGAAAATATTTTTTCCGGTTTTTCAAAAATTGATGACGATTTTTATGATGAACTGGAAGAAACAATGATTATGGCAGATTTGGGAATTGAAACCACCACTAAAATTATTGATGATTTAAAAGTAAGAGTAAAAGAAGCTAAGATAAAACAGCCGGAAGAATGCAGAGAAATGTTAATTAATATCATTAAAAATCAAATGCTGGTAGAAGATGACGCTTATGATTTTGAAGAAAAAAAAGCCGTAGTGTTAATCATTGGTGTAAATGGTGTGGGAAAAACTACTTCTATCGGAAAATTAGCTGCTCAGTATAAAGCAAAAGGAAAAAAAGTTATTTTAGCTGCAGCAGATACGTTCCGTGCTGCTGCCATTGAACAGCTTACAGAATGGTCTAACCGGGCAGGCGTAGATATTATTGCCCAGCAGGAAGGTTCTGACCCTTCAGCAGTTATATATGATGCCATTGCTGCTGCAAAATCCAGAAATGCAGATATTTTATTATGCGATACAGCCGGAAGACTTCATAACAAAAAGAATCTTATGGATGAATTAGGGAAAATGAGAAGAATCATTGAAAGAGAATATCCGGATGCGGTATGTGAAACTTTAATTGTATTAGATGGAACCACAGGACAAAATGCTCTGGCTCAGGCAAAACAGTTTAAAGAAGTAGGAAATATCAATGGTATCATTTTGACAAAACTAGATGGAACGGCAAAAGGTGGAATTGCCATTGCCATCCATTCAGAGATGGACATTCCGGTAAAGTATATTGGTGTAGGTGAAAAAATCAATGATTTACAGAGATTTGATCCGGATAATTTTGTCCAGGCACTATTCCAAAAAGATGAAGAAGTCGGTGAATAAGGAGTCATTGTTGGGGTGCTAACAGTAATAATAAGAAAAAAGATTTACTTGACATAAATTTTCATCGTGCTATCATAAAAGAATGAAAACAAGAAGAAAAGAGTGAAGAAAATGCTTACATTAAGGAAATTTGAACAGGCCTATGATATTGTTCAAAAAGTTGTATTACCTACAGATTTGATTCAAAGTGATTATTTTTCAGAATTAACCGGAAACAAGGTTTATTTAAAGCCTGAAAATTTACAGCTTACCGGTGCGTATAAAATCAGAGGTGCTTATTATAAGATAAGTACATTAAGTGAAGAAGACAGAAAAAAAGGAATTATTACCGCGTCAGCAGGAAATCATGCTCAGGGTGTAGCATATTCTGCAAAGGTGTATGGAGTAAAAGCAACGGTTGTTATGCCGACTAGTACTCCACTTACTAAGATTAACCGTACGAAATCCCATGGTGCAGAAGTTATTTTGCATGGAGATGTATATGATGAGGCATGTGAATATGCTTTAGATTTAGCTAAGAAAAAAGGATATACTTTTATTCATCCTTTTGATGACCTTGATGTTGCTACAGGACAGGGGAGTATTGCCATGGAAATTTTTAAGGAGCTTCCTACGGTAGATTACATTTTGGTTCCAATCGGAGGAGGCGGACTGGCAACAGGTGTTTCCACTCTTGCGAAATTATTAAATCCAAAGATTAAGGTAATTGGTGTGGAGCCTGCAGGTGCAAGCTGTTTAAAAGCATCTTTAGAGGCTGATAAGGTGGTTACCCTAGAGACTATAGATACCATTGCAGACGGTACCGCGGTAAAGACTCCGGGAAGTAATATTTTCCCTTATCTAAAACAGAATCTTGACGATATTATTACCATTGAAGATCAGGAATTAATTCTTGCCTTTTTAGATGTTTTAGAAAACCATAAGATGTTGGTTGAAAATTCCGGATTACTTACAGTAGCAGCGTTAAAACATTTAAAATGTGCAGATAAGAAAGTAGTGTCTATCCTAAGTGGCGGTAATATGGATATCATTACCATGTCTTCGGTTATCCAACATGGTTTGATTGAAAGAGAGAGAATTTTTACAGTGTCAGTTCAATTACCTGACAAACCTGGAGAATTAGTAAATGTGTCCAAGGTAATAGCAAAAGAACAGGGAAATATTATTCGCTTAGAACATAACCAGTTTGTAAGCATTAACAGAAACAGAGCGGTAGAACTTACCATTACAATGGAAGCATTTGGACATGAACATAAAGAAAAAATCATCAAAGCACTTTATGAAAAAGGATATTCTCCCAAATTAGAAATGCCAAAGAATTTATATTAATGGGAATTTTATAAAAAAAGACTTGTATCTTTTAAAATTCGGTGGTATACTTAAGTTTAGTATTATAGATGTTGGAATTAAGAGTGGGCGTGAGTCCACTCTTTCAATTTGTTGTGAGAAAAAACAATAATGAAAAAGTGAGTCTTATGCAAGTTTTGGAAAGGAAGGAAAATATGCTGAAAAAAACAGAAATTGAAAAAAAGTGTGAAGAATTGGTTCAGCCAATTGTGGATGCTCACCAGTTTGAACTGGTAGATGTGGAGTATGTAAAAGAAGGATCCAATTATTATCTAAGAGTATTCGCAGACAAAGAGGGTGGCATTAATATCGATGACTGTGTTACCATTAGCAGAGAATTAGAAGTAAAATTAGATGCAGACGATTTTATTGAGGATGCGTATATTCTGGAAGTAAGCTCTCCAGGACTTGGGAGACCATTAAAGAAGGATAAAGATTTAAAAAGAAGCATAGGTTCCGATGTAGAAGTGAAGTTATATAAAGCCATAGACAAACAAAAAGAATTTGAAGGACAATTGGTTGCTTTTGACGAGAATACCATAACCATACAAAATGATCAGGAAATCATATTTAACCGGAATGATATTGCCTTAATACGATTAGCATTAGATTTTTAATAAACATTAGGAGGAGATAAGGAAATGAGTTCAGAATTAATCGGTGCATTAAACCAGATTGAAAAGGAGAAAGGAATTGACAAGGAAATCTTGTTTGAAGCGATTGAAAAATCGATTTTTGCGGCATGTAAGCGTGACTTTGGAAAAGAAGAAAACATTAAAGTAACTATGGATAGGGAAAATGGCGAGATTAGTGTATTAGCAGAAAAAGAAGTTGTGGAACAAGTACAGGATCCTGCAGTACAAATCAGTCTTGCAGAAGCAAAAATGATAAATTTTCGTTATGAAATAGGAGATATTGTTAATGTTGTAATTACTCCGAAAAACTTCGGACGTATTGCTGCACAGCAGGCAAGAAGTGTTATTGTCCAGAAAATAAAAGAAGAGGAAAGAAATGCCTTATACAATCATTTTCAGTGTAAAGAAAAAGACATTGTTACAGGGATTGTTCAAAGATATGTTGGTAAGAATATCAGTGTAAGTTTAGACGATAAAACAGATGCGGTATTAACTGAAAGTGAACAGGTTCCGGGAGAAGTATTTAAACCGACAGAAAGAATTAAACTATATATCATTGAAGTGCGTTCTAATAATAAAGGCCCTAAGATTTTGGTATCCAGAACCCATCCTGATTTAGTAAAAAGATTGTTTGAGAAAGAAGTAACAGAGGTAGCAGATGGAACTGTTGAAATTAAGAGTATTTCAAGAGAAGCAGGATCTAGAACCAAGATTGCAGTCTGGTCAAATAATAAAGATGTAGACCCGGTAGGTGCCTGTGTTGGATTAAACGGAGCCAGAGTAAATGCTATCGTAAATGATCTGAAAGGTGAAAAAATTGATATTATTAACTGGAGTGAAGATCCGGCAGTATTGATTGAAAATGCATTAAGCCCATCAAAGGTAGTGACGGTGGATGTAGATGTGGAAGAAAAGAGTGCGAAAGTTGTGGTTCCTGATTACCAGTTATCTTTAGCAATTGGTAAAGAAGGTCAGAATGCAAGACTTGCGGCAAGACTTACCGGATATAAGATTGATATTAAGAGTGAATCACAAGCAGGAATGGTAAGCAATGATTCCGGAGAAGAAGAGGAAGTAGTTGAATCATAAGCAAAAGAGTAGGAAACGATAGAATAGGATGTGACGAAATTGCCAAAAAAAATTCCAACCAGACAATGTATTGGCTGTCGTGAAATGATGGCAAAAAAAGAGATGCTTCGAGTAATAAAAACTCCGGAAGAAAAGATTGAATTAGATACAACCGGAAAGAAAAATGGAAGAGGTGCATACATTTGTTTTAAGAAAGAATGTTTGCTGGTGGCATTAAAGAACAAAGGTTTGGAACGTTCTTTAAAAGTAAAAATTCCAGAAGAAATCTATACAGAATTGGAAGAGGAGTTTAATCATCTTGAAAACGGATAAAGCATTTGCCATGCTGGGAATGGCGACAAAGGCAGGAAAAGTAGTCAGTGGTGAATTTGCTACGGAAAAAGCAGTAAAATCAGCCCATGCATATTTAGTAATTTTAGCGTCTGATGCGTCAGATAATACGAAGAAAATGTTTACGAATATGTGTAATTTTTATAACGTTCCACTTAGAATATATGGTAATAAAGAAAGTCTGGCACATGCCATTGGTAAAGAAATGCGTGCCTCGGTGGCAATCACGGAGCCGGGTTTTGCTGATGTTATCATAAAGCATATGGATTGTAAGAATAGTGCGGAGGTGTAAGTAATGTCAAAAATGAGAATACATGAATTGGCAAAGAGTTTGGATAAAAGCAGTACGGATATTATTTCAATTCTAAAAGAACAGGGAATTGAGGTAAAAAGTCATATGAGTACCATTACTGACGAACAGATTGATATGGTGATGGAACAGTTAAATGGCAGCAAGCAGCCAAAAGAAACGAAAAATGAAGTGTTAAAGAAAGAAAATCAGGTAAAACAGGAACAAAAAGCTTCTTTTAATCATGATGTAAAAGCAGAAACCAAAAAAGAAGTAAAGGAACAAAAGAAAGAAGTACAGAAAAAAGAAGAAAATAAAGAAAATCAAAAACAAAAAGATAAGAATTTTAAGGAACAGAATTCTTTTTCAAATCAAGGAAATAATAAGCAAAAGAGCAAAAACAATCAGAAAAACACAAACGAAAACAAGAAAGAACAAGGAAAATCAATGGAAGAAACAAAAGTAAAAGAAGAAACCGCTGTGGAAGAAACCATTCGTACCATTATACTTCCGGAAGTGATTTCAGTAAGAGATTTTGCAGATAAGATAAAGGAACCGGCAGCAGCATTAATTAAGAAGATGTTTTTGGCTGGTAAAATTCTAAACGTAAATTCAGATTTAACCTATGAACAGGCAGAAGAAATCGCATTAGAATATAACTGTATTTGTGAACCGGAACCAAAGGTTGATGTAATTGAAGAAATGCTAAAAGAGGAAGAGGAAGACGAATCTAAGTTAAAAGAACGTCCACCGGTTGTATGTGTTATGGGACACGTAGACCATGGTAAAACTTCCCTTTTGGATGCTATTCGTCAGACTTCCGTTACTACAGGAGAAGCAGGTGGTATTACCCAGCACATTGGTGCTTATACCGTTGATGTAAATGGTCAGAAAATTACATTTCTTGATACTCCGGGACATGAAGCGTTTACCGCTATGCGTATGCGTGGTGCCCAATCTACAGATATTGCTATCTTGGTTGTAGCAGCAGATGATGGTGTTATGCCACAGACGGTAGAGGCGATTAACCATGCTAAGGCTGCCGGTGTTGAAATTATTGTAGCAGTAAATAAAATTGATAAAGAAAGCGCCAATATTGAACGTGTAAAGCAAGAGTTGGTGGAACATGAATTGGTGGCAGAAGATTGGGGTGGAAGTACTATCTTTTGTCCGGTTTCGGCTCATACAAAAGAAGGTATCGATAATCTTTTAGATATGATTCTTCTTACAGCAGAAGTATTGGAATTAAAGGCGAATCCAAATCGTAAAGCAAGAGGATTGGTTATCGAAGCGCAGTTGGATAAGGGAAGAGGTCCGGTTGCTACTGTATTGGTTCAAAAAGGAACGTTACGTGTAGGAGATGCCGTTGCAGTAGGAAATGCCTATGGTAAAGTACGTGCCATGATTGATGATAAGGGTCGCAGAGTAAATGAAGCAACTCCGTCTACTCCTGTGGAAATCCTTGGATTAAATGAAGTTCCTATGGCTGGTGAGATTTTTGTAGGAACTGCCAATGAAAAGGAAGCACGTTCCATGGCAGAAGTATTTATCGCCTATGGAAGAGAAAAGATGCTGGCAGATACAAAGTCTAAGTTATCTTTAGATGATTTGTTCTCCCAGATTCAGGCAGGTAATGTAAAGGAATTAAATCTGGTAGTAAAAGCAGACGTTCAAGGTTCTGTGGAAGCAGTAAAACAAAGCTTATTAAAGCTTTCAAACGAAGAAGTAGTGATTAAAGTAATTCATGCCGGTGTTGGTGCAATTAATGAATCTGACGTTATTCTGGCATCTGCTTCGAATGCCATCATCATTGGATTTAATATTCGTCCGGATGCCATGGCAAAATCCGTTGCAGAAAGAGAAAAGGTAGATTTAAGACTTTATCGTGTTATTTACAATGCCATTGAAGACATCGAAGCTGCCATGAAGGGAATGTTAGATCCTGTGTACGAAGAAAAAGTCATCGGACATTTGGAAGTACGTCAGACATACAAAGCTTCCGGAGTTGGTACAATTGCCGGTTCTTATGTCCTGGATGGTAATATTACAAGAAATGCGTCTGTAAGAATTACTCGAGAAGGAGAAAAGATTTTCGAAGGACCTTTAGCATCTCTTAAGAGATTTAAAGATGATGTAAAGGAAGTAAAGGCAGGATACGAATGTGGTCTTGTTATGGAAAAATTCAATGATGTAAAAGAAGGAGATTTAATCGAAGCCTTCATTATGGTGGAAGTGCCTAGATAATAGAGCAAAGCTATGAGAAAGAACAGTATTAAGAACACTAGAATTAATGGTGAAGTTCAAAAAGAATTAAGCCGTATTATCAGCAGAGAAATAAAGGATCCAAGAATTCATTCCATGACTTCTGTAGTTTCAGTAGAAGTAACACCGGATTTGAAACAGTGTAAGGCATATATTAGTGTGTTGGGGGATGAAGAAGAAAAAAAGGAGACCTTGGCAGGACTAAACAGTGCGGTTGGATTTGTAAGAAAAGAACTTGCAAGAAGCATTAATTTAAGAAATACACCAGAAATTAAATTTATTATGGATGATTCTATTGGATATGGAGTTTCTATGTCGAAAAAAATTGACGAAGTTACTAGTCAGATAAAAAATGAGGATGGGGATAACATTGAATAAGCTAATTGATGAAATTAATAATGCTCAAACCATAGGTATCATTGGACATTCCAGTCCGGATGGTGATTGTGTTGGTTCCTGTACTGCAGTCTATCAATATATACTAGATAATTACCAGGGGAAAAAGGTTCAGATTTATCTGCAACCTTTTAAAGAAGCGTTTTATTTCCTTGATTCTGCAAAAACCATTATACACGAATGGGACGAAAAAGAGTATGATTTATGTATTGCCTTGGATTGTGGTGATGATAAAAGATTTCAGGATTTTTACAAATGTTTCCAAAATGCAAAAAGAACCGTTTGTGTAGATCATCATATCAGCAATAAGGGGTATGCAGATGTTGATATTATCAGACCAGAGGCAAGTTCTACCTGTGAACTGCTCTTTGACCTTATGGATTATGATAAAATTTCAAAGAAAACGGCAGAATCATTATATTTAGGTCTGGTTCATGACACGGGAGTGTTTCGTCATTCTAATACAACAAAACACTCCATGGAAGTGGCAGGATACCTTGTAGAAAAAGGGATTAAGTCGGAAAAGATCATTGATGACACATTTTATGCAAAAACTTATATGCAAAATCAATTACTAGGAAGAGCATTGATGGAAAGTATATTATTCTTAAATGGGAAGGGGATTGTGACCTATTTTAAGAAAAATGTACTAGACTTTTATGGAGCTACTTCCATTGACTTAGATGGTATTGTAGATCAGCTAAGACTGACCAAAGGAATCGAAGTCGCTTTGTTTGTGTATGAAAAGCCGAATGGTGAATATAAGGTTAGCATGCGTTCTAACAGTTATGTTGATGTGAGTAAGATAGCTTCTTATTTTGGAGGTGGAGGACATATCAGAGCAGCTGGATGTACTCTGCCTGCAAGTTCCATTTATGATGTCATTAATAATGTGTCTGCCCATATTGAAAAGCAGATTCTTGATTATGAGGAAAATCCGGAGGAAAATCAGTGTATCACGGATTAATTAACATTTACAAAGAAAAAGGTTATACTTCCCACGATGTGGTTGCTATTTTAAGAGGTGTTTTAAAGCAGAAAAAGATTGGTCATACCGGCACACTGGACCCTCAGGCTGAGGGGGTTTTGCCGGTGTGTTTAGGAAAAGGAACAAAACTTTGTGATATGCTTACAGAGAAAGATAAGGTTTATCAGGTTGTACTTCGGTTAGGGATAGAAACTGACACGGAAGATATGACAGGAACGGTTCTAAAGGAAAGTGATACTTCCGGTCTTGAAGAAAGTAAGGTCAGAGAGGTCATCCATGGATTTATAGGAAAGCAGTTGCAGATTCCACCTATGTATTCTGCTATAAAAGTGAATGGAAAAAAATTATATCAGTTAGCTAGAGAAGGAATTGTCATTGAAAGGGAAGGACGGGAAATTGAAGTCTATCGTATAGAAATTATTGGTATGGAACTTCCCTATGTGACCATGGAAATCGAATGCAGTAAAGGTACTTACATAAGAAGTATTTGCAGGGATATCGGAAAAAAACTGTCTGTGGGCGGAGCAATGCAAGAGTTGGTAAGAACCAGAGTATCCTCTTTTTATATTAAGGATAGTTTGAAAATAGAACAGGTAAAGGAATTATTAGAAAAAGGCACTTTGGAGACATATATTTCGCCTGTTGACACACCATTTCTTGGTTTTCCTCAGGTAGTGATAGATGAAAAGTATGATAAATGGCTGTTAAATGGCAATAAGTTAAATAGTAACTGGTTTTCATTGCAACCAACAGATTCATTGGTACGGGTGTATGATGCCAGAAATGAATTTATTGGACTGTATGAATGGGAAAAAGAAAATTTAAAACCATATAAGCTTTTTTTAGGATAAGATGAAATTTTTAATGTATTACAGTAGTTAGGAAAGCCAGTATGAATATTTGTAAGGAAGAGTATAAAAGCAAATCGTATACAGCAGTTACCATCGGAAAATTTGATGGAATTCATCTGGGACATGGAGAGCTTTTAGCAGAACTGAAAAAGCAGAAAGAAAAAGGAATGTCGACATTGGTGTTTACTTTTTCCAAATCACCACAGAGTTATCTGAATGGTTCCGAGGAAACTTCTATTTTGTCAAAAGAAGAGAAGGTGGATTTTTTTCATCAGATTTCATGGATTGATCATTACTATGAAGTTAATGTTACAGATGAGTTTCTTCAGTTAGCACCAGAAGAATTTATCAAAGAATATTTGGTGGACAGGCTAAAGGCAAGATATGTAATAGTTGGTGAAGATTTCCGGTTTGGCTGTAATAAAAGAGGGGATGTCCCGCTACTAAAAGAATTTGGGAAAAAATATCATTATTCTGTTACAAGTATTAAAAAAATACAGAATCAAAATGTTGAAATTAGTTCTACGGAAATAAGGTATATTTTAGAGCAGGGTAACATGAAAAAAGCCAATGAAATATTGGGACATCCGTTTTATTTGATGGGAACTGTGCTGCATGGACGAAGGCTTGCCACAGGCTTAGGTTTTCCAACGGCGAATGTGGAATATCCGAAAGAGAAAATTCAGATTCCATTTGGAGTGTATGCTACGAGAATTGAAGTAGATGGGAAGGTTTGGAATGGAATTACTAATGTTGGGACCAAACCTACTATTACAGAGGAGAAAAAAGTTCTGGCAGAAAGTTATCTCTTTGATTTTCAAGAGGAAATCTATGAGAAAAAAATTAAAATATTTTTTTATGAGTATCTTCGTTCAGAAGTAAAGTTTGAAACAGTAGAACAATTAAAATTCCAAATTCAAAGTGATGTGGAGGAAGCAAAACATCGAATTTAGTTTGGTTAGTTAAATATAAAAAATAGAGGGAGGAATATCACGATGTATCAGAATTATGTATTTGATTTGTATGGAACTTTGGTAGATATTCATACAGATGAGGAAATACCGGAATTATGGGAAAAACTTGTTATTTTTTACGGTTCCAAAGGAGCAACCTATTCGGTAGAAGAGCTGAAAGAAACATATGCTAATCTATGTGAAAATGAAAAGAACCGGGTAATAAATGAATATCAAGTGAAACATGCAGATATTAAGATTGAAACGGTATTTAAAGAGTTATTTGAAAGAAAAGGTGTAAAAGTATCAGAAGAATTGGCAGTCTGCACTTCAAATTTTTTCCGTTTGATGTCTTTGGATTATGTAAAGTTATATGATGGTGTCTTGGAGTTACTGGATGAGCTTAGAAAAAAAGGGAAGAAGATTATTTTATTATCGAATGCCCAACGTACCTTTACAGAACCGGAATTAAGATTTCTTGGTTTATGTGATAAATTTGATAAAATATATATTTCTTCAGATTGTTATTGTGCCAAACCGGATTTGAAGTTTTACCAGAATATGTTAGATGAATTAGGATTAAAGAAAGAAGAAACCATTATGATTGGAAATGATGAAATCACCGACATAAAGGGTTCTTATGAAGCCGGGTTGGATTCCTTGTATATTCATTCGAATATTTCTCCGGAAGTAAAAGGAAAGCTATTAAGCAAATTTACCATTATGGATGGTGACGTGAAAAAAATAGCGGAAATGATTATTAAATAGTAACGTGGTGTGTTTCCTATATGGCAGGCATCAGGAATGAGATGAAATAAAAATGAGAGGCAATATCCTTTAAGGTGAAAGTGGATACAGCCTCTCATTTTTGTATTGAGTCGAAGAGATGTAAAGCTCATGTTTTCAAATTGCGCGGAAAAAGGTAAAACTTTGATTATTCTGTAGTCTGAGTGGTTTCCTCAGAAGTTGTTTCTTCGGAAGGTGTTTCTTCAGAAGTATCCTCTATATTGTCTTCCGTAGCTGGGTGTGACATTTCTTCGATCATTGCCTTTAAGTTAGCATCTGATTCTAAAGCGGTATTATATTCTTCCAAAATATCAGATGTGATTTCTACAATCTTTGGATTGTTCGCAAATTCGTTTACTTTTCCATCTAATTTTGAGTTTTGGGAAAATGTATTATCAATAATAGGAGTGGAG
>JBGVLX010000091.1:0-56336 GCA_045124495.1 Lachnospiraceae bacterium | reverse complement strand
CAATACCTACCTGTACTGTCAGCCTGGGACCTGAATATAATAGTACCCAGCTGGAAGATGGCAGAAAGTTAAATCTTTACTATACGATTACAACTTCAGATCCGGCGAAGACTGTTTTGAATAATTTACGTTATGATTCATCGAAGATCAATGTAGCAGATTCCTGTAGAAAAGTAGTAGCACAGGAATTTCAGCCAATTTACGATATTCATTTAAAGGTAACTCCTGAGAATGGAAATGGTATGACTGTAAAACTAGAAGGAACAAGGGGGCAATAATATATGAAATCTTTTTTGAATAAATGGAAACATAAGAATCAGGGTTCAAGTTTTGTTGTCGTTGTTGTTTCTCTTACATTTATTGGAATTATAGCCCTTGCTTTGTTATCCGTTACCTTGATGAATTATAAGAGAATGGCACTAAGCAAGAAGAACGATTCTACTTATTATGCAGTAGAAAAGGCAGCCGACCAGTTAAAAACAGGATTGGTGGATGAAGCAAACAACGCACTTCAAAAAGCATACCTACAGTTAGAACCGGAAATGAAATTTTTTGACACAACCGATGGTGTTTATAAATTTCTTTCCGATGACGAAGCGAATAAGAGATTAAAAAAGTATTTTATTAGTTACCTCTATGCAGCGCTTGGAGGCTCAGATCAAAATCAGCAATATGCGAAGTTATGTACTTATATTGCAGGTGACAGTCAGGCGAATCTTGTTGACCCTACGACTGCATCCAATTTATTAGGAACTTCCTATAGCTTTGGTATTACTGCCAAAATGGATGAAGTAAATCAGGTTTACCAGATAGAAGTGAAGGGGCTCTTATTTGAATCTGACCCATCAGAAAATGACGGTTATGTACAGAATTTATATACAGATTTTACCATTGCTGCACCGGAACTTGACATTAAGTTTAATTCTATAACTTCTGACACTGACAGCTTCTTAAATTACATTTTGATTGCAGATGATGGATTTGAGATTCAAGGTCAGGGTACGAATAAGTTTAATACTACCATTAGTGGAAATGTCTATGCCGGTGTTGACTGGGATGCAAACCAGATAACCTTTGATAGTGCTTATAGAAACAGATATAATTATGACGATGTGTCAAGTATTAACTCCGGAATTTATGCTTCCAATACGGCATTGGTAATTAGTTCAGATGACTTGGTAACAGCAGGAAACATCGTTGCAGATAATTCGGCTTCCATCCGAATTCAGCCTAGAACATCTGGCGATGAGCCAAATGAAATCTGGTGCCGTAATATTATCACCATGAACAGTGATGAGAAAAAGCTAGGTGCTTCTTTGGATATTACAGGTGCTATGAATGTATATGATGATCTGGAATTAAATGCGAAGCGTAGTACCGTTCGACTGACCGGAACGTATTGTGGATATAACTACGGTACTTTCGGTGGTGATACTTCATCAGATACTGCTACTTATGAAAGTCATATGAAAGAGGTATATAAGGATTTAAAGGAGACTTATGGTAAGCATTATAATACCAGTTCCATTTTGATCAATGGTTCCAATTCGAATCTTGATATGACGAACCTGACACAGTTAACGGTACAAGGTAAGACCCACATTGATATGGGTGAGGATTCCTATGTAACAGGTGAATCCATTTCTACCAAAGGTAATCAGTTAGCATATTCCGTACCTAATGAATTGCTTACCAATGTAAGTGGTTATGTTGGTATCGATAGTAATAAATTAGAGGACCTTGATGCTGCAGGAGAATCCATCAAACGTCTTCTGACGTCTAATACCAATGCTACCAACTATATTGTATTCCCTGAAACGGAATGGAGCTTAGATGCGAAATCAGGAAGATACTTCTATTATTTTAGAGATGATGAAATTGCCATGGATGTGCCTTGGGACAGTGGGGATACTGCAGTTCGCCTGACAAAGGAACAAAAGGCGGAGCTTTATATTAACTGGTACGCTGGAGGTATAGAGGGCTATACAGATAATAGTGCCTTTACCACTTACGATATTGCTACCGGTACCTACGGTTCAGGTGAAAATAAGAAAACTGCCTTTAAGATTGGTTCAATTAAGATCTCAGATAATGGTGAGTATGGAAAAGTATTTAGTAGTGGTGCCATTACAGTAAAAGAAGACTCTGTTTCTGGAGAAAATGCGATTCTGTCTGTTGGCGTTGGTATCACAGATACCGGCATTGCAACTACCCAGGCGCAAAAAATCAGAGACTATAGTTTCCAGCTTCATTACTTAAGAAGTACTCAGGAGGGTGATGACCCTACGATGGCTGCAGTTACGGATTCTCCGATAAATGTATTTTTGGATGCAATCGAAGATACTACAGCACCTGCTTCAAGCAAAAAATTTACTGAGGCAGCAGAGTATCTTTATAGTTTCTGTGGTGGAAATACTGTAACGGAAAAAGATTCTTCGGATTCATCTATTACCTTATATTCTCTATGGATAAGAAGAGGTAGTGACATTGAAATCGATAAAAACTTTAAAGGTTTTATCTTTACGACAGAAGATGTAATCATTAAACCAGGTTGTAGTAGTATCGAAGGTATGATTTGTGCCGGTGGTAAGATTTATGTCCAGGATAGAAGTACAGATTTATATTTAGCAGCGAATTCAGATATTATGGGTGATCTGATTGATAAAGGCTTTGCAAGCAATTCAAATACCGTAGATATGCTTAAAAAGTTATTCCGCGTAGATCCGTCAAAAGAGGTTGATTCCTCAACTGCCGTCGGTATATTGAATGAAGATAAAAACTTACGTAATTACAATTGTGCCGATGATGTTGTGACACAGAATTACCAGAAAAATGTTGAGTATGTAGGTACTCCATAAGGGCGAAGGATGGTGATAGTATGAAAAATAATAAAGGTATGACGATGATTGAAGTTGTTGTAGTAATGGCCTTAATTGCAATCGTTACTTCCGGAACTGTCCTTTCTGTCAGCTCTTTAAAAAAGGCAAGAGTTAGAAAACAGTTTGATGTGTTACAGTCTCAGACAATTAATCTTAGGGAAAAAACACTTACAAGTTCAGATTTAACTGCTGGTGCTGTTTATTATGACTCTGCTGAGGATGAGTATTATTTTATAGTTTTTGAAATGGAACGAAGCAGACTTGCGAATTTTGCCAGCCTGACAACTTCTGAAATTACTGCATCCATAAAAGAAAAAGTAAAACTTGATTCTTCCCTGGAATATTATTATTCTTTTGATACGGAAACATCTACAGGTACGAAAGTAAAGATAACAGAAACGAGTCCGTTAATTATCCATTATAATCGTAGCAATGGAAAATTAGTAAATAACGCAGATTATAGTGAAACAGGAACTCTTAATGTGTATATTAAAAATTCGACTTTGGAAAAGAAATTCTCTATCAGTTGTTCCACCGGGCGAATCGTAGATTATAACTAGGAGGGGATAGAATGAAACAATTGAAAAATAATAAAGGTCTTTCTTTGATTGAAATAATTGTTGCTGTGGCAATTGTTTCAATCCTCTTCCTGGGAGTTTCATCGTTTATGCAGTCGTCTACAGCATATTATGGAAGAACAAAGAAAGAAACAAAATTACAAAATGAATCCCAGATGGTGTACCGGACAGTTTCTGATGCGATTAAGAACGCAACTATTTTTCAGGATGGTGCGGAAAGTCTTAGGATTGAAGCTGTTTTTGGAACAAAAAAATGGATTATGGTAAGAGAAGACCATAGTGGTATTACAAATGACATTTATAAAGAATATAAAGATGTAAAAATTACAGATCCCTTAGAAACCGGTTATATGGCAAACTGGGAAGGGGATGTATCCTACATCTTTACAGGAAACGAAACCATTGTGTATGATAAGGCAACAAACAGCGTTTATCTAAATGGTGTGACAGTAACTACCTATGGCAGTGGTTCAACGGCAGTTACATATTATACACCGGTTACTACTTTGGATCCAAATAATTTGCTTTCAAGCAGGTGTATTAACTTTCAGGTGGATTTATCAAGAATCGAATCCAATATCATTCACTTGACCATGGAATTTAGAAATGACAACATTGATAAGAATTTTATGATTGAAAATGATATTTTGATTCGAAATGATAATGTCTTTTTTGTAGATTAAATCAGGATAGAAAGGAGAGTTAAGAATGAAAAACAAAAAAAGAAAAATAGCTGCTTTGGCGCTTTGTGTTACTTTGCTTGTTGGATTGTTGGCAACTACTTTCTCATCCGCAGATGATTTTAATGCACCTACGGACCCTGTCGTTCTTGGAGGATCAGGAGATCTGACGAATATTGAGCGAATTCAAAGTTGTTATAATTCCAACTTGCAAACCATTGTAACCAATGCGAATCTGGCTGTTGGTGCAGAGGAATTTAAGATTCTTGAGATTTATCCGGGAGATGCTTCCACAACCATACCGGAAACAACTTTTTCAGTTTATGTAAATTCAGGGGCCTTTGGAAGTGAGGTATTGACTTATGATGGTATGAGTGTGTCGGTAGATATGACTCCTTTAACCAGAATAACGGCAGGTACCTTATGTGCCCAGGGAGACGGAAGCAAGGAAGCTATCTTAGAATATTTATTATCTTATGATTTGGTGTATGTAAATAATACAGATAATTACGATAAGACAGGTCAGACGGAGCTTACAGATATAGAAACCCAGACTGCGGATATGTTCTTTAAGACCTATGATTTTACTGAAAATGGACAGAATGCGTTTTTAGAGTACGCTACTTCAAACTCTGCTCCATTATTAATGGATTATAATATATATAAATATTTAAATCCAAGTACCTTACCTGGTTCTGTTGATCCTGGAACCGGAGATGGAACTATGGTAAATTTAAAGATTGCAGAACTGGCTGCAGTTGATTTTCCATCAAAACTATTTAGTACCGCCTTGTATGGAACTTCTGACTGTCATTATGTATTCTCACTTAGTGACATTGATTTGGCTGATATAACTGGTATTTTGAACTATATGTCTAGTAGTTCCTTCTGGGAGTATGAAAATTATGATAATCTGCCAACCATTACCACAGATGCAGAAGGCAATGAGGTGGTTTCAGTAACTTCCTATAAGTTTTTGGAAATCGTTGCTACCATGCCGGAAGACGGAACCTATACGCCGTTGCAGGAATTAGCCATGGAAGAAGCTACCCTTGAAGAGACTTATCGCGAAGATGTATATGATGATGAAGGAAATTTGATAGAACAAGTACCACATGTTGTTAAGTTAAATCGTTTAACCAAGGCTTTTCTATATGAAGACAGTTATGGTGGGGATATTGATGTTACAGTTTGTACCCCAGGTTCCATTCCTGCGGATTTATCAGTTTATGATGCGGTATTTGTAAACATCGGTGTCGAAGATTATGATACTTTGGTAAGCAATGATATTACTGACGTCGAAAAGTCTTTATTATCTGAATATGCATCAAAGAATACAAGTGCATTAAAATTTTTATACTATAGATCTTCCATTGGTGACACTTATGATACCAGTGGCAGTCATACTACTATAATTTCAGCAGTTGATTATGCTCATAATGTAATTAAGAATTTAATTAATACCGCTACACTGAAGTCAAAATATTCCAATGTAGTTTTGATTGATTACTTATTCTTAGGTGACGGGGATGATGTTATTAATCCAGGTGATGTTGCAACTATTCAGGCTATGTTAAACACTGCCTCATATAGGGGTATCCTGCCATCTTCTTCCGACCGTAAGTTTAACGTATTAGAGATTCAACCGGCAGCACCAATCGCGTTTAAATCTACTGACTCGACGGTTTCCCAGTATTACGAAGGAAAGAATACGAATGCTACCATGGAAGAAAGAGTGTATACTTCAGCCGACGGAAAAACAGTATTTGACTTTATGTTTAAGCCACAAGGAACCATAAATGAAGATAAATCATTTTCATATAATGGTGCTATTTCAGGTGTTTATACTGACGGAAATGGTAGGTATTATTTTGCTAAAAGTGGCGGTTATGGTTATGATATAAGTACTTCCGCATCGTTATTGGTGCAGTCAGCGACATATAGGGATAAGCCTGTGAGTAGCGCATCCTCTGACTTAGGAATTCGTCCGGTATATGCTCAAATTGAATTTAACGGTGAAACATATACATACGCACGTGTTAAATATAATGGTGATACTAATCCTACTAAGTACGAAGTGGTATACAAAAATTCTGCGGGGAAAGAAGTTCTTTTTATCAACCGGAATGAGGTATGGCTTGGAACAACAGAAGTCACTTCTACGTTTTACGATGAGGTAACAAACATTGGAGATCCTATTAAGTATGTTTCTCATAAGGCATATAGAGGGGGGGGGTATGAAGATGATTTCTTTACATATGAATATTATCAAAGTGATGTTACCTTAAATGATGGTGTAAATCCTTCCGGACCATTTACTATGTATGTTAATCCACAAACCGGATTCTTCTTTTACGAAGATGCAGAGGGAAATCTTTATGTATTTCCAGGTTATGCATATGGAATGTATGAAAAGCAAAATGGATTCTCACACGTATCTTTTCCATTTACTACCGAAACAGACATTTACAGTTATCATATTACCAAATCTAAAATTGCTGATTTGATTGGTATCGATGCAAGTAAGATAAATATTGATAACTATACAGTTAGTGAGTTAAACTGTAAGGTTGACGATTTGGTAAATACCTATGACCTTATTATCATTGGTGGTGATGTATCGGCATTACGTGAATTTAAAAATAATACCACAATGACTGCAACGAAATATTATCGTAAGATGACCGTTGACGATGACCATGCTTACGATATGTACTTCCATACAGGTGATATCACTGTACGTAATGAACCTTTTAAAGATAGTTCTGGGGGTACTGATAATGCGATGATCGGTTCCCAAAAGAATGATAATGGAAAATATGTATATATAACTTCCGGTATGGACTTATCTTATACAAAGCAACAGGAATTATATAATTATATTAATTCTGGAAGACCGGTATTAATCGAATCAGAAGTTATTGATGAAAGTAACAATATATCCACACGTATTGATCCTGAATCTCAGATGGGGATTTTATTGGAAAGTATTGCAAGTGGAAAAGAAGCTGGTAGTTATGATAGTATTTTAACCGGTTTTGATTATGATGATGTGTCTGTGGTGGATGGTAAGACTGTTTATAATGAGGGAACGAAAAATAAGATTATAAACACCATTAACAGTAAATCTTCCATCATTCGTCCTACTTTAAATATTATAACTGCGCCGATAGAATATCAGGATAACTTATCCAAAGATGATTATGATATAAATGGTCATGTGTTCAGTGTGGAATATAACATCGGTAGTGAGGCTGGAAATAATGTGGAATACGAAGTAAATCTGTATTTTGATGTTGATATGGATGGTCGTTTTTCTGAAGATGAAATTTATGGTACCCAGACTTACCTGACCGGTAAAGACAAAAATAAAGTTATGGAATATGAGTTGGTAGATACCTTCTTTGGTGTTCTGTCCTGGAAGTTAGAAGCGACTTATAAAAATAATGGTGCTACCACCCAGGTTAGCCAGTTAGGATATGCAGGTTATGATAAGGCATCAGATCAGATAGAAAGTTTGAAAGTATTGCAGATTGTACCGAATTTGAATGTAAAAGGTGGCGATACTACACTGGCGATGTGTGTAACATGTGATAAGAATGGTTATGTTAGCCAAAATCATGAGCATGAGTTTGGTATTATGAAGTATACAAGTAGTGGAAATACAGGAAACCTGATGGATGATTTTGTCTTCAAGGATTATTTTGACATTGACTTGGATCTTATGACTTGTGAAGATTTTTGTAAGATGGCATATAATAACAATGCTTATATTGCAAATCAAAAGGGAAATGCAGTTAAAAATGAGAATTGGCTGATCGAACAATATGACATGATTGTAATTGGTTTTGCAGATAGTTATGAATCAAAGGACTTTACAAAGGTTGCCTGTGCAGAATTAATCAAATTCTCAGAAGTAAACAGTTTGCTTTGTAGCCATGATAATATCGGTATTATTAATACCGGTGCAAGATACACGAATCAGTTATATGGTATAGGTACCCAAATAGCAGATCCTGATTTATCACCTTCATATGCTTCAAGCCCAAAGACAACATGGTCTTATAATACAAGTTCTTATTATAATACGAATGATCCGGTTTATAACTCCAGTGTCCGTTATGTTTATGGTGCAGCACGTTTCTTTACTTTGGATAAGGAATATGCATATACAAATCAAAAAGATGGCTCAGAGTTTTATACGGATTATGGCGTAGATTATGGTCCATCAGAGGAATTTATGTCAGGTATTTACGGTGGACAGACAGATGTTTGTTTAGCTTGGAGAATTTCAGGCTCAACGGTCGATAGTGGTACTACTGGTAATGATACAGTACCATACAAGAATGATGGCTATAGTGAGCAATATAATAATACCCAGTTTGTTCGAGTAACTAATGATGGTATTATTACCAGATACCCATTTGCTTTGCCGGAACGATTTAGAACAAATACAACCCACTCCCAGTATACACAGTTAGATTTGGACGTTGAATCTACCACAGTCTGGTATTGTCTGGATACTACACAGTCCTCAGAATACGTGGTAGGAATGACTCATAATAACGAAAATTTGAAAAAAATTCCGAAATTAAGTTATTATAGCATCAACCCAAATGATGGTAGAAACAGTTACTATATTTATTCTAACAAGAATGTAACTTATACTGGTGCAGGACATAGTGATATCACACCTAATTATGATAACAACTATGAACGTAAAATGTTTATCAATACAGTATTCCTGTCATTTAATGCCATGAACAATCCACCGATTGTTGAGGTAACAGGAACTAATATTGATTCTACGGCTGCAGCAAAGATTAAAACTCCGGAAGTTCAGGTAGATGCAAAGGCAGCGGTAGACAGTACAGAATCTAATTTTGAATATGATCTAAAGATACTGGATGACCTTCCAGACCGTTATTTCACAGGTCTTATCTATATTGATGCAAATCCAAATGGAGAAGGCTATAACAGTAAGGAAGATACTTTAGTAGGAATCATCAAGTATAATAAAGGTTCTGATGATTATATTTACTATGATTTAATGAAGAATGGAGAAACCCGTCGTATGACTTCGCTACAGTTAAGAAGCGAATACTTTAACGATGACAGTATAACTCACTTGTCATTACAGATATATGACAGATTCCCATATTCATTGACCGATATTAAAAAGAATAATGTTTCCAGTGTTCTGGAAGAACAACGAAGTGAGAAATCACTATATACCATCTATACCATTCGAATCACAGCTGGTGATGAAATTGAAATGGATTTATGGGATTTGAATTAATCGGAAAGGGGCAGATGAATCTGCTCCTTTTTTATTTTGCTATAAAATCCTCATTTGAGTTATTGACTTTAGCAAAAAAAAATAGTAACCTAAAGAGCGTGAAAACGAATAAAAAGGTTATATAGGAGGAAACGTATGTTAGAGTTAAAGCATATACGTAAGGTATATCACGTTGGGGATATTGATACTGTAGCATTAAATGATATCAGTGTTGCCTTTCGTGAAAAAGAATTTGTTGCGATTCTTGGTACCAGCGGTTCTGGAAAAACCACCTGTTTGAACATTATTGGTGGTTTGGACCGTTATGATTCCGGTGATTTAGTCATTAAAGGAAAGAAAACCAAGGATTTTAAAGAAACAGACTGGGATGCTTACCGGAATAATTCCATTGGATTTGTATTCCAAAGTTATAACTTGATTATGCACCTTAGCATTGTGGAAAATGTGGAATTAGGTATGACCCTGAGTGGTGTTTCCAAGGAAGAAAAGCATAAACGTGCTCTTGAAGTTTTAGAGCAGGTTGGTTTAAAAAATCATGTACATAAGAAACCGAATCAGTTATCCGGTGGTCAGATGCAAAGAGTTGCTATCGCCAGAGCATTGGCGAATGACCCGGAAATCTTACTTTGTGATGAACCTACCGGTGCTTTGGATACTGCTACCAGTGTTCAGATTATGGATTTAATCAAAGAAGTTGCGAAGGACCGTCTGGTGATTATGGTTACTCATAATCCGGAACTGGCAGAGCAATATGCAGACCGTATCATCCGTTTTCAGGATGGTAATATTATTTCGGATTCCCACCCACATCAGGAAAGACCGAAGGAAGATCAGTTTAAGTTAAAGAAAACCAGTATGAAGTTTATGACAGCATTGGGACTTTCTTTAAATAACTTAAAAACCAAAAAGGGAAGAACCTTCTTAACTGCCTTTGCTTCCAGCATCGGTATTATCGGTATTGCAGTTATTTTAAGTTTATCCACAGGATTCCAGACACAGATAAATAATTATCAAAGTGATGCTATGTCGGAATTTCCGATTATTATCGCCCAAAGTACCTCAGAAGTTGATATGGAAAGTATGCAGCAACAACATGCAGAACTTATGGGAGAAGTGGAATACGTAGATACCGATGAAGTTAAATTATATGACCCGATGGAAAATATTATCATTCATAAAAATGATTTTTCCAATGGATTTATTGATTATATTGAAGCGGTAGACCCTGAGATTTGTTCCAGCATCGGTTATACCCGTTTGGTAAATATGAATCTGGTAATGAAGAAAGATGATGCTTATGTTCCGGTTATGTTTGGTTCCTTATTGTCTTCCGCATCTTCTATGTCTTCTATGACTTCCATGAGCGGAATTGGACTTTCCAGCTATCCGAACAGCTTACATGAAGGGGAAAGCTACCTGGAAAAGAATTATGAATTGCTGGCAGGTGAATATCCAAGTGAGGCAACGGATTTAATCTTGGTAATAGAATCTTCTAATAAAATTGACGTAAATACCATGATAGCACTTGGATTTGATACTGAAAATGTAGAAAGCATTAAGTTTAGTGATATTGTTGGTACAGAATATAAATTAGTAGGAAACAATGACTATTATGGTCAGCTGGATTACAATGGGGTCAATGTTTATATGCCAGGAACAGATTATGAAGCAATGTATCAGGCAGAAGGAAGTAAGACTTTAACCATAACAGGTGTAGTTCGTCAAAGAGAAGGTACGAATATGGGATTATTGGCTACCGGTATTGCATATAGTGATGATTTATCCCAGTTAGTAATTGATGATGCTATGGAATCTGACATTGTAAAGGCACAAAAAGAGGTAAGTTACAATGTAATGTCTATGGAAGAATTTGCAGATGAAGATACAAAAGATATGTTTGTATCTTACTTAGGCGGAGATGCGACACCATTTATGGTATTGGTATTCCCTAAGGATTTTGAATCAAAAGATAAGATTTTAGAGTATATAGATGAATATAATGTAGGAAAAGAAACTGATGATCAGATTGTTTATACTGACTTAGCAGGTACGATTTCAGATATGACTTCCGGAATTATGGATGGTATCACAGTAGTATTGATTGCCTTTGCAAGTATCTCTCTGGTAGTT
Organism: Lachnospiraceae bacterium; assembly: GCA_045124495.1. Lineage (GTDB taxonomy): Bacteria > Bacillota > Clostridia > Lachnospirales > Lachnospiraceae > RGIG1668. Next base: position 44,770 of record JBGVLX010000091.1, on the reverse strand, counting down.
AGTTTGATTATGATTTGTATTATTACCTATACTTCCGTATTAGAAAGAACAAAGGAAATCGGTATCTTAAAGGCATTAGGTGCCAGAAAGAAAGATATTACCCGCGTGTTTGATGCAGAAACCTGTCTTTTGGGAATTTTCTCCGGAACGTTAGGAGTATTCATTGCATGGTTATGTACCTTCCCAATCAATAAAGTTATTGAAGGAATGACAGAATTACAGAATTGTTCCCACCTTCAATTAAAACATGCAGTTACTTTGGTTATTATCAGCACTATTTTAACTATGATTGGCGGACACATTCCTGCGAAGATGGCAGCAAAGAAAGACGCTGTAGAAGCATTAAGAAGTGAATAGTATAAGATGATTCATAACAAAACTCATTCAGGATAATATGTTTCATCTTAAGATAAGTTTGCATAACGTAGCAAAAGACAGAACTGTTTTTTTGCTGCGTTATGTGGTAATAGGGTTACTGTTTAAACAGTAACGAAGTATACGAAAGATTTTCTTACGAATAGAAGAAATGATAGGAATTTTGATGAAATTATGATAAAATGTTTTTAGGATTGCGAGAGCAAAAATTACCTAAAATAGTTTTACAAAGAATTCTTTAAGGTTGGAGGTGACCTAAATGGAGAAAGTCTTTCTTATCTGTATTGTTGTCGGTTTTGTGATTCCTCTGATTACCATGATATTTGCCGGAATTGCAGATGCGTTTGACGGCATATTTGATTTTATCGACTTAGACCTGGATACCGGGTTCGAAATAGGAGATACTACGGTATGTTTGTTACCATTGTCCATTCAAAGTATTTGCACAGGCTTATTGATTTACGGATTAATTGGTACTTTATGTTACCGGGGAGATAATCTTTTATTTGTAAACCTGCTTGGATTAGGATTTGCTTATTTGGCGGCGGTTTTAATTCAGACACTGATCCGAAAACTTAGGAAGGTGGAACATACCACTTATTCAAAAGAACAGTTGCTTTTGTTTGATGCGAAAGTAATTCATACCATTGTAGAAGGCGGATTTGGTGCCATTAGCATTTCCACCTACGATGGAATCACCAGTACTTATCCGGCGAAGGCACAAAACCCGGAAGAAAGAATCCCTCAGGATTCCATGGTTACCATAGTAGAATTTCAGGATAAGCTGGCAATTGTAAAACGAAAAGAAAGTGAAACAACAAATTTTTAGGAGGAGAATAACATGGAATTTGGAGAATTGTTGGTTATTTTACTGGTTGTTATTGGAGTATTTATTATCCTGTCCATTATCCTTTCTATGTGGAAGAAGGTTCCGCAGGACAAGGCGGCAGTTGTTACCGGTCTTCGTAAGAAGATTATTACCGGTGGTGGTGGATTGGTCATTCCGGTTTTAGAACGAATTGATTATATCTCACTTGGTAACATTCAGATTGATGTAGTAACAGATGAGAGTATGTCATCTCAGGGTGTACCTATTGCAGTCGTTGGTACTGCGGTTATTAAGGTTAAGAATGAGCAGAATGCGATTTTTAATGCCATTGAGCAGTTTACAGGAAAGAACGAAACTCAGATTGAAGCATCCATTAAAAATACCGCTACCAACGTTTTGGAAGGTAAGTTGCGTGAAATCGTTTCTACTATGACAGTAGAAGAGATTTACAGAGACAGAGAAACCTTTGCATCCAAAGTACAGGAAGTGGTTGGTACTGAATTAATGGAAATGGGTCTGGAAGTAAAAGTTTTCACCATTAAGGACATTAATGACAGTAACGGCTACATACAGGCGTTAGGTGTAAAGCAGATTGCGGAAAAGAAGAAGGATGCTGAAATTGCGAAAGCAGAAGCCAACAGAGAAGCTCAGATTGAAACTTCCAAAGCGAGACGTGCCGGTGAGCAGGCAAGATTACAGGCAGAAACAGAAATTGCGGAAGCGAATAAGTTAAAACAGGTACAGGAAGCTTCTTACATGCAGGAACAACAGGCTGCGAAAGCGAAAGCAGATGCTGCCTATGATATCCAGAAGAACATTACCCAGAAAGAGGTCATTGCAGCCCAATTAGATGCAGAATTATTAAAGCAGGAAAGACAAAAAGACATTGAGGCAGCACAGGTTCAAATCGATATCGTAAAAGAACAAAAAAATATCGAACTTGCTCAAAAGCAGGCAGAACGTAAGAAGGAAAGTCTTCGTGCAGAGGTTGTAGAACCTGCTATCGCGGAAAAAGAAAAGCAACAGACCATGGCGGATTCTGAAAAGTATCGTAAGATTGCTGAGGCGGAAGCAGAAGCAGAAGCAAAGAAGAAATTTGCCATTGCCGAGGCGGAAGCACAGAAAGTTAAGGCTATGGCAGAGGCGGAAGCGATTAAAACTACCGGTCAGGCGGAAGCGGATGTCATCAGCCAGAAAGGTAAGGCGGAAGCAGAGGCGATTCGTGCCAAAGGTATTGCAGAAGCAGAAGCCATGCAGAAGAAAGCAGAAGCTTACCAGCAATATACCGGTGCTGCTGTTGCAGAAATGTTGATTCAGGTATTACCGGATATGGCAGGAAAGATTGCACAGCCATTATCACAAATTGATAAGATTTTAATTATGGATAATGGAAATGGCTCTGGGGTAAATAACGTTGCCGGTAATGTAACCGGAGTGATGGCACAGGTTTTTGAATCCATGAAGGAAGTAACAGGAGTAGATTTAAGCGACCTGATTAAGGCAAAAGGTTATGATGCTCAGGTTACCAGAAATATTAATGTTACCGGTGTAGAGGCACCGGTGGTTCAGATTGCGAAGGAAAAAGAATAAGTAAAAAAGAAGTAAGATAAAAGAATAGACTAAGATATAAAAAGGGCTCTCCCCTGAAGTGTAAATAACACAGGATATGGAAGAAATTATTTTGAAACGATTCATATTCCGTATCTATTTTTCCAGGTGTGACAGCCCTTTTTTATATTTCATAAAAAAATCTCTTTTAATATATACCAATTCGTGTTAAAATGGAAATTATGAGAAGTGGACTTAAAAATAAAACGATAGTCACAGATAATGTAGAATCACATAACAAACTATACGGAATTAGGAGAAAATGTCATGGAAAATGAAGTAGTATCTAAGAATTTTATAGAACAAATCATTGAAAAAGATTTAGAAGAAGGAAAGTGTACGAAGATTGTAACCCGTTTTCCGCCGGAGCCGAATGGTTACCTTCACATTGGACATGCTAAGTCCATCTTATTAAACTATGGTCTGGCAAAGAAATACGGTGGTCAGTTTAATTTAAGATTTGACGATACGAATCCTATGAAAGAGAAAACAGAGTTTGTGGAGTCCATTCGTAAGGATGTAGAATGGTTAGGGGCAGATTTTGAAGACCATATTTTTTATGCATCGGATTATTTTGATGCCATGTATGAAGGTGCGGTTAAGTTAATTAAAAAGGGAAAAGCTTATGTGTGTGATTTATCAGCAGAGGAGATTCGCGAATATAGAGGAACTTTAAAAGAACCTGGTAAGGAAAGTCCTTATCGTAATCGTTCCATTGAAGAAAATCTGGACTTGTTTGAACGAATGAAGAATGGCGAATTTGAAGATGGTTCTAAAGTATTGAGAGCTAAGATAGATATGGCTTCCGGTAACATAAACATGAGGGATCCCGTGATTTACCGTGTTGCCCGTATGTCTCATCATAATACGAAGGACAAGTGGTGCATTTATCCAATGTACGATTTTGCTCATCCAATTGAAGATGCAGTGGAGGGAGTAACCCACTCTATTTGTACTTTGGAATTCGAAGACCACAGACCTCTTTATGACTGGGTGATCAATGAACTGGAATTTGAAAATAAGCCGCAACAGATCGAATTTGCAAAGTTATATTTAACAAATGTGGTTACCGGTAAGAGATATATTAAGAAATTAGTAGAAGATGGAATTGTAGATGGATGGGATGACCCTCGACTGGTTTCCTTAAGTGCCCTTAGAAGAAGAGGCTTTACAAAGGAATCCATTCAGATGTTTATGGAACTTTCTGGTGTATCCAAGGCTCAAAGTTCTTCTGATTATGCCATGTTTGAATACTGTATCCGTGAAGATTTAAAGATGAAATGTAACCGTATGATGGCAGTATTAGATCCAATTAAACTGGTGATTGATAATTATCCAGAAGGTCAGGTAGAATATCTTGATGTAGAGAATAACCAGGAAAACGAGGAAATGGGAAAACGTCAGGTGCCATTTTCAAAAGTGCTTTATATCGAAAGAGAAGATTTTATGGAAGAACCACCAAAGAAATATTTCAGATTGTTCCCGGGAAATGAAGTACGTTTGAAGAATGCGTATTTTGTTACCTGTACAGATTTTGTAAAGGATGAAAATGGAAATGTAGTGGAAGTTCACTGTACTTACGACCCTGCTACAAAGAGTGGAAGCGGATTTGCGGAAAGAAAAGTAAAGGGAACCATTCATTGGGTGGATGCTTCTCAGGCGGTAAAAGCGGAAGTAAGATTATATGAAAATATCATCGATGAAGAAAAAGGAAAACTAAATGAAGATGGTACGCTTAATTTAAACCCGAATTCACTGGTGGTGATGAAGGAATGTTATGTGGAACCTGCATTAAAAGATGCAAAACCATTGGATCGTTTCCAATTTTTACGTCATGGATATTTCTGTGTGGATTTAAAGGATAGCACGGAGGAGTCACTTGTATTTAACCGGATTGTTTCTTTGAAAAGCTCATACAAAAAGTAGTAGTCCCGGATGATTCACAACCTGAATCATGAGGGAAAAGGATAAATTATGGAGGTATTGGTAGTGGATGAAATGAATTTATTTTCTGGCTTGGAAGCATTAGGATTTGATTCATTAGACGGGATACAGATATTCGAAGAAAAAAAGCCACAGGAAGTGGATAAAGAGGATAAAGAAGAAGAATTTCATGAGGAAGAGATGTTATTTTTTAAGACATATCAATGTCCGGTTTGTGATCATGAAAATAAGGTACTGGCTGTCCGGCTTGGTAAATTACGGTCATCGACGGTAGATACGGATTTAAGACCGATATATGAAAAGATGGATCCTTTAAAGTATGATGCAGTGGTTTGTGAGCAATGTGGTTATGCTGCATTGACGAAATTTTTCCAGGGTATCATGCTTAGACAGCAGAAACTCATAAAAGAGAAGATTTCATCGAGCTTTAAAGGGATTAATAATGATTTACAGGTATATTCCTATGATGAAGCCATTTTAAGACATAAGATGGCGTTGCTTTGTACGGTTGTAAAAGGTGGAAAAGACAGTGAAAAGGCATATAATTGCTTAAAGCTTGCATGGATGTTAAGGGGAAAAAGAGAAAACCTTTCGTTAGAGGGATCGAAGGCAAAGCAGATTGAAAAGGAATTATTAAAAGAAGAAAAGAATTTATTATTAAAGGCCTATGCCGGATTTGATGCGGCATTTTCCAACGAACCATTTCCGATGTGTGGCATGAACCAGTATACAGTAATGTGCATCATGGCAGACCTTGCCAGAAGATGCGGACAGTATCAGGTTTCGAAACGCTGGATTAGCCTCATATTGGTGGATAAGGCCACTCCGGATCGAATTAAAAATAAGATGAGGGATCTGAAAGAACTTGTAACCAGGGAAGAAAAAATGGCGAAACAAGAATAAAGAAATAGCGAATTAAGGATAGGAAACAGAGGAATCAAAATCATGAACAAATTGCAACTTCATAATAATTCAGATGAGAAAAAATATGTATTTTTGGTATTATCACAGACATCGACATTTCCGGCAAAGATGATTCGATGGTATACCAGGGAACCTTATGCCCATGCTTCCATTGCTTTGGATGTGGAATTAAGAGAAATGTATAGTTTTGCACGAAAGCGAGTAAATAATCCATGGGATAATGGCTTTATTAAAGAAGATATAGAAAAGGGTGTCTTTGGTAAATTCAAAGAGACAAAATGCAGTATTTATGCTTTGCAGGTAAGTGATTTACAGTATGAAAGATTGAAGCAGGAAATACAGGTATTTAAAGATAATCAGGAAATATATACATATAATTATCTTGGGATTGTAGGTGCCATGATACATAGACCGGTGGTGCGAAAAACACAATACTTTTGCTCACAGTTTGTTGCATATATACTTGAAAAGAGTGGCATTGATTTGTTTCATAAAAACTGCGGTCTGGTGCGGCCGAAAGACTTTCGGATATGTCCGAAGTTATCTAGGATCTATAAAGGAAAAATCAGAAATTACAGAAGTTCATGGGTACCTAGAAACTGGGATATATTAACCAATGAAATTGAAACTTTAGATTTTGAAAATTTTACTGTAAATGCATTTGATTTTGCAAATATGAGTCCTAAAGATTTGGCGTTACGTTAGCAGGTCTGACCGGACAGGTTGCTATATGTGGAGGAAATTCAAATGAATCAGTTTTTTGCAATGATGTCAAGGATGAAATATATTGACCGGTGGGCACTGATGCGTAATGCAAGACAGGAAACGATTAGTGAGCATTCCATGGAAGTGAGCATGCTGGCACATGCTTTGGCTGTGATAGGAAATAAGAGATTGGGAAAGAACTATAATGCAGAAAAAGCGGCTTTAATTGGTCTTTATCATGATGCAAATGAAATCATTACAGGTGATATGCCTACTCCCGTAAAATATGCCAATGACAAAATAAAGGATGCATATAAAGAAGTGGAAAAGGTGGCATGCGAAAAGCTGCTTCACATGTTACCGGAGGATATGAAGGAATCTTATTTTAGTATCTTTTTTCCTCAGGATGAGGAGATTATGTTATGGAAACTGGTTAAGGGTGCAGACAAGCTATCTGCTTATATTAAATGCATTGAAGAGGAAAATGCCGGTAATAAAGAGTTTTCCACAGCAAAACAAACGATATATGAACAATTAAATGAGATACAGCTGGAGGAAGTAAAAATTTTCATGAAGGAATTTTTACCTGCCTATGGAAGAACACTAGATGAATTAAGTGAATGATGATAGTCTGAATATAGATGAAAAAGAAACAGGGAGTGCAGTTATGGCAAAAAAAGAACGAAATAAGCAGGAAGAAGTGAATGAGCAGAAACGGAATGCAAAGGATGATACACAAAATGAAGCAGAAGTATCAGAGGATACTATGAATAGCACGGTGAATCAAGACTTTGATCATAATACCCAGGTGATTTTGGTAGAAGAAAATGAATATGCACATTCTTTTAACTGGAGGCTGACCAAAAAGAATATTGGAAGCTTTTTAGTGATCATTCTTTCTATGTTGTTCTTCTTTTTTTTATTCCGCATTGATAAAGTAGCAGTTCTTATAAGTAAGTTTGCAAGTGTGTTACAACCGATTACGTTAGGTATTGTAATGGCTTATTTGCTAAACCCGGTAGAGAAATTCGTGGAAATCAGAATACTTAAGCTAAAAAAAGAACCGGGGAAAAAATATCGTAAGTTTGCAAAAAATATGGGAATTTTTCTATCCATTAGTATAGGAATTTTAATGATTGCCTTTTTACTGATGACGGTTGTGCCACAGTTTATTACTAGTGCGCAGGAGATTGTAAAGGAATTTCCGGATAAACTGAATAAATTAGTGGATTGGGTGAATAAAAAGTTTTCAGGAGATACGGAATTTAATCATACCATAAATGATTTATTTAATTCAGCAGTAAGTTATTTGGAAAACTGGATGCAGACAGAGTTATTAAATGCCCTGAATGTACTTGCAGTTTCTTTTACCTCAGGATTAATCAGCGTTTTCAACGTTTTGAAAAACTTTTTAATTGGTATTTTTGTTGCCATTTATGTTATGACCAGTAAAGATCATTTTGCAAAAGTGGGAAGAAAAATGTGTTATGCATTTTTACCACAAAAGAAAGCCGGCGTTTTATTTGAAATCATACAGTATTGTCACAAAACATACAGCGGGTTTATCAATGGAAAGATCATCGATTCTTTTATTATAGGAATGCTTTGTTACGCAGGTGTATCTTTTATGGATCTGGAGAAATATAAGGTATTGATTAGTGTAATCGTGGGTGTTACCAATGTGATTCCTTTCTTTGGTCCATTTATTGGAGGAATTCCTTGTGTAATATTGATTATGCTGGTTGATTTTAAGGTTGGAATCTATTTAGGAATTTTTATTATTTTACTCCAGCAATTAGATGGCAATGTGATTGGTCCTATGATTTTGGGAGACTCCACAGGCTTGTCACCGTTTTGGGTCATGTTTGCCATTTTGGTAGGTGGTGGATTGTTCGGATTCATAGGCATGCTAATCGGTGTTCCAACATTTGCGGTAATCTACTATTTGATTAAGCGTGTAGTGGAAGCAAAATTAGAAAAGAAAGGTATGCCGAAGGAAACCAGCCGATATTAAAAGATTTTATGATTTATAAATAGAGTTGGGTTTAAAGTAAAATATGATAAGCTGATGTATGAACCAAAATGATCCAAGGGAGTCCCAACGGAAGGACTTGGATGTTTGAAGATTCTGGATACATCGGCTTATTATACTTTTAGCAGAATTGAAACATGGATGAAACGGAGGAAAACATGGAAACAGAATGGCTGATAAAACGAATTATGGATTTGGCAGAGAAATCATATCGTAATAATTTATATACCTATACTCATTTTTTAAATCCGGAAGAATTAAGCCTGTTTCTTAGCAGAAAAAGTGATTTTGAAGCTTATACTTATCAGATCTTTGGTGGAAACGAAAACTCTGAAAGAAAAATGGTAGGGTTTGGTAATGCAAAAGAGCTGGGATATGATAGTGAGTTCCCGATTCAGTTAATTAAGATTTCTCCTTTGATGTTGAAGTTTGCGAAGGATTTTTCCCATAGGGATGTTCTCGGAGCGATTATGCATCTTGGCATAGAGCGAAACGTTATAGGAGATATTATAGTTAAGGACAAATTTGCATATGTGTATTGTGAAAACAGTATTTCGAATTTTATACTAGAACACCTTGAAAAAGTCAGAAATACCAATGTAAAGTGTGAAATCGTAGATTTAGCAATACCGGAATGTGTGCCAAACATAAAGGAGGAAAAAGTGATTGTTGCTTCTTTGCGACTCGACGCATTGATATGTGCAGTGTTTAAATTATCCAGAAAAGAAGTACTAGAATATTTCCGAGGAAAAAAGGTTTTTCTGGATTATACTTTGGTAGAAAATAACAGTGCAAAAGTAAAAGAAGGCAGTATCATTAGTGTCCGGGGCTTTGGGAAAATCTGTTTTAAGCAGATATGTGGTGAAACGAAGAAAGGGAGAATTATGGTGATTTATGACAGATATATATAAAGTCGTTTCGCTGCTTACATGTGAATAGTAACATTATTGTTATTGGTACCTGTAAACAGTAACGTGTATCTGGCTTACTGCAACCTGTAAATCATAACATGTTTTTCCTTGTTGCAATCTGCCTTACATGATGGGTTACTGAGGTTTGCAGTTTCGGGGATTATATGATAAAATAATAACATTAAGCATCAGAGAAACTTGAAATGAAATGTAAAAAAAGGACGAAAAAGCAGTGGATATATTAGGACATTTAAAAACAATTAACCGGCATAAATTCATGGTAATGAAGTACTGCTTTCAAGTGGGACTTTATAAGCAGGGCTTGTTACATGATTTGTCAAAATATACCCCCAGTGAATTTCTGGTGGGTGTGAAATATTATCAGGCAGGAAAAAGGAGTCCCAATAATGCTGAGAGAGAGGAAAAAGGATTTTCATCTGCCTGGCTACATCATAAGGGGAGAAACAAGCATCATTGGGAATTCTGGACAGACTACGCTCCTGATGTAAACCATCTTACCGGATGCCGGATGCCGGAAAAATATGTGGTTGAGATGTTTTTAGACCGGGTGGCGGCAAGTAAAAACTATAATCGTGGAGAGTATCAGGATTATTTTCCTTTGGACTATTATTTAAAAGGAAGAGACCATTACAGTCTCCATCCGGATACGAAACGTTTGTTAGAAAAGCTTCTGCATATGTTGGCAGAAGAAGGAGAAGAAAAGACGTTAAAATATCTGAAAGAGGTATTGGTACCGAGGATTAAGAGAAAAAGAAGAAAAAAAGAAGGTATTTCGAAAAATAAGATAAAGAAATAAGACGAAGAAATAAGACAAAGAAATAAGATAAATAAATAAGATAAATAAGATAAAGAGATAAGATAAAGAAATAAGACAAAGAAATAATAAATACGATAAATAAGATCAATGAATTACTCTCATAAAAACAGGATAGTATCGCAATGATCAAAGCAGAATATCAAAGGAGGAAACACCATGTCTTTTAGCCATTTACATGTGCATACGGAATTTAGTTTATTGGATGGATCTTGTAAGATTAAAGAATTATTGAAGCGGGCAAAAGAATTAGGAATGGATAGCATGGCTATTACTGATCATGGTGTCATGTATGGAGTCATAGATTTTTACCGGGAAGCCAAGGCAGTAGGAATAAAGCCGGTAATCGGATGTGAAATCTATGTTTCTCCTGGTTCTAGATTTGACCGGGAAGTGGTAAAAGGAGAAGAACGATATCACCATTTAGTGCTTTTGGCAGAAAATGACAAAGGATATCATAACCTGATGAAAATTGTTTCGAAAGGTTTTACCGAAGGTTTTTATTATAAACCCAGAGTAGATAAAGAAGTATTAAAGGAATACCATGAAGGTATCATTGCTTTAAGTGCATGTCTTGCCGGAGAAGTAGCAGGATTTTTAAAAAAAGAGGATTATGAAGGTGCAAAGAAAGCAGCACTTGATTACCGGGAGATTTTTGGAGAAGAGAACTTCTATTTAGAACTGCAGGATCATGGATATCCGGAACAACAGAAGGTAAACAGCGGTATACTTAGACTTTCCAAAGAAACCCAGATTCCTATGGTAGCCACCAATGATATTCATTATACCTATAAAGAAGACGAAATAGCCCATGATATTTTACTTTGTATTCAAACAGGGAAGAAGGTACAGGATGAAGACCGTATGCGTTATGAGGGAGGACAGTTTTATTGTAAGTCTCCGGAAGAAATGCAAGAGTTATTTCCTTATGCGTTAGAAGCGCTGGAGAATACAGGAAAAATCGCAGACCGTTGTAACGTGGAAATCATATTCGGGGAACAGAAACTGCCAAAATTTGATGTGCCGGCACCTTTTGATTCCTATGGTTACTTAAAAAAATTATGTGAGGAAGGTCTCCTAAAACGCTATGGGAGTGAACCTTCAGAGGAATTAAAGGAGCGACTTTCCTATGAATTAAATACCATTCGTGATATGGGATTTGTGGATTATTTTTTAATTGTAAGTGATTTTATTTCCCATGCGAAAAGTCGTGACATCGCAGTAGGACCGGGAAGAGGTTCTGCAGCAGGAAGTATTGTTTCTTACTGTCTTGGGATAACGGATATTGACCCGATTCGATATAATCTGCTTTTTGAGCGTTTCCTGAATCCGGAACGTGTATCCATGCCGGATATTGACGTGGATTTTTGTTTTGAGCGAAGACAGGAAGTAATTGATTATGTTGTGGAAAAGTATGGAAAAGATAAAGTGGTTCAGATTGTAACCTTTGGTACCATGGCGGCGAAGGGTGTACTGCGTGATGTGGGAAGAGCGTTAGATATGCCTTATGCCAGGGTTGATGTGATTGCAAAAATGATACCGAACAAGATACCACAGGAACAGGTTGTTACCATAGATAAAGCCTTAGAGGTAAATCCTGAGTTTGCAAAGGCCTATGAAGAACAGGAAGAGGTTCACTATCTGGTTGATATGGCAAAACGTTTAGAAGGTTTGCCAAGACATACTTCTATGCATGCGGCAGGTGTAGTAATCGGACAAAGACCTATTGATGAGTTTGTTCCGTTATCGAAAGGTGCGGAAGATGCCATTACCACACAGTTTACCATGACAACCATTGAACAGCTTGGTTTGTTGAAGATGGATTTTCTTGGGCTTCGTACCTTGACCGTGATTCAGAGTGCGGAGCGCATGATAAGGGAAAAGAATGCAGATTTTTCTATAGAGAACATTGACTATGAGGATGCCAATGTATTTGAAATGATAGCACAGGGAAAAACGGAAGGCGTGTTCCAGTTGGAATCTGCGGGCTTTAAATCTTTTATGAAGGAGTTAAAGCCGAAAAACTTAGAAGATATTATTGCGGGAATTTCCTTGTACCGTCCGGGTCCTATGGATTTTATTCCATTGTATATTAAGGGAAAGAATCATCCGGAGGATATTAAATATGCGTGTCCACAGATGGAGAAGATATTAGAGCCTACTTACGGGTGTATTGTTTATCAGGAACAGGTTATGCAAATCGTTATGGAACTTGCCGGATATACCTTGGGACGAAGTGACCTGGTGCGCCGTGCCATGTCGAAGAAAAAAGCAGATGTTATGGAACGGGAACGGAAGAACTTCGTTTACGGAAACGAGGAGGAAAACGTACCGGGATGTATCAATCGTGGGATTTCAGAAGAAGTGGCAAATCATATTTTTGATAAAATGATAGATTTTGCAAAATATGCCTTTAATAAATCCCATGCAGCAGCTTATGCAGTAGTATCCTACCGGACAGCGTATTTAAAATGTTATTATCCTGTAGAGTTTATGGCCGCGTTGCTTACCTCTGTCATTGATAATCCTAAGAAAGTAGCGGAATATGTGATAGAATGTAAGAAAATGGGAATTGAAATGCGAAAGCCGGATATTAATGAAAGTATCAGCGGATTTAGTGTTTCCCAAGGGAATATCCGTTATGGGTTAACTGCACTGAAAAGTGTTGGGCATAATGTAATTGAATCTATTGTGAAAAATAGAGAGGAATATGGGAAATTTAGGGATTTATCAGACTTTGTGGAACGACTTTCCAGCAAGGAAGTAAATAAACGGACAGTAGAAAGTTTCATTAAAGCAGGGGCTTTTGACTGTTTTTCAGTAAACCGTCGGCAGATGTTATTGACCTATACCATCATGATGGATGAAATCGCAAAAGAAAAGAAAAATTCCATGGCCGGACAGATGTCCTTAATGGATTTATTAGGGGAAGAAGAGAAGAAAGAGTTTCAGGTGAAATATCCGGAGGTAGAGGAACTGTCCAAAGAAGAATTGCTGGCTTTTGAAAAGGAAGTAACAGGAAGTTATATTACGGGACATCCTTTGGAAGAATACCAGGAAGAACTTGTGAAAAATGTTACCGCCTACACCACAGATTTTATGCTGGATGAAGAAACCGGAAATGTGATGGCCATGGATCATGAAACCTATATTCTGGGTGGATTAATCTGTGATATTACCCATAAAATTACGAAATATAATGAGAATATGGCTTTCATTAAGATTGAAGACCTGGTTGGGACGGTGGAAGTGATTGTGTTCCCTAAGGTTTATAATAAATATAAAGATTTATTGGTAATGGACAAGAAGGTATATGTAAAAGGAAAGGCCCAAACCTCAGAAGACGGTGGTAAATTACTTCTTGATCATATGGTGGCGTTTGACCAGACTCCGAAAGAAGTGTGGATTCAGTTTCAGAATATGGACGCATACAAAGAAGAAGAAATGAAATTAAATGATATTCTTTGGGAGTTCTCGGGAAATCATCCTGTAATAATTTATATTAAGGAAGAAAAAAAGACGAAAAAGTTACCATCGAATTTAAATGTCAGAGGCGAAGAAGAATTATTACAGAAATTGATTCAGAAATTTGGAGAAAAGAATGTAAAAGTGGTGAATAAATCCCTATAAGGACATGGTATTATGATTACAACAATAAAAAATCAACAGATAAAAAATATAATGAAGTTAAAGAAAAGCAGTAAAGAGAGAAAAGAACAGGGAATCTTTTTAGTGGAAGGTGTACGTATCTGTAAAGAAATTCCTAAGGAATGGAACACAGAGTTTTATGTTAGTGAAGAATATTATTTGCAGAAAAAAGAAGAAGTGTTGAATATTGTAAAAGATGGAAAGTATGAACTTGCGACGAAGGATGTTTTTGACAAGATTTCGGATACCATGACACCTCAGGGGATTCTGGCTTTGGTAAGGCAGCCAAAGTATAATTTAGAGGAAATCCAAAAAGTAGAAAATCCAATGTTGATGGTCCTGGAGAATTTACAGGACCCGGGGAATTTAGGAACTATCATCAGAAGCTGCGAGGCAGCAGGAGTTAGTGCAGTGATTTTAAGTAAAGATGCGGTGGATATTTTTAATCCTAAGGTAATCCGGGCTACTATGGGTTCTATTTTCCGCGTTCCATTTATTTTAAATCAGAATATGGAAGAATTGATTCCTTGGTTAAAAAAGCATAATATCACTACTTATGCTGCACATTTAGAGGGAACGGATGTCTACCAGGAAGATTTGAAAAAACCGGTTGCATTTTTTATTGGCAATGAAGGAAATGGGTTAAGTGATGAGTTGACAAGGGCTGCTGACAGGAAAATTAAGATACCCATGAGTGGCAAGGTAGAGTCACTAAATGCAGCCATTGCGGCTACGGTGTTAGCCTATGAAGGAAAGAGACAGCGTTGGATGTCCTAAAGAGTAAATAGGATACCAGGGTCAAAAGGTCGTGTTTTACATGCTGGCAGGAAAAAACATATGACTTTAAATATATGAAATGGGTACATGGGGAATGGGAACGAAACTAGGAAAAGTAAAGGCAGGGTGTAAAAATGGTAAAAGAAGCAGTATTTCATAAGATGAATCAGGAATATGCGTTTTGTGTTGGAGAACATCGTTTTGTAATCCGGATTCGCACGAAGAAGAATGATGTCAATGAAGTGAATATAGCAGTGACAGATAAATACTTATATATCGCCGGAAAAAGGGAAATTACAAAGATTCCTTGCAAAAAAGTTGCCACAGACCATTTGTTTGATTACTATGAAGGAGAAATTGAAAGTGATTCTCTGGTTATTAAGTATTATTTTGAACTCATCGATACTTCCGGAAAGCCATGCTATTATGGGGTATATGAATTTTTTGAGGAACCAATCACAAATTTAAAATTTTTCTATGATATACCGAACAATGCAAGAAGTTCAAGATTATTTGAGCCTGTTGAATGGATGCAGGATGGAATTGTATATCAGATTTTTCCGGAGAGATTTCATCGTGGCAGCAGGAAGGAAGCTTCTATCAAAGCCGGAAATGAGGAGAATTTGACAGATTGGAATGCGAAGCCTTCTTTTACGGATAAGTTTGGCGGAACGATCAAGGGGATTACGGAAAAACTAGATTACCTTAAGGAATTAGGCGTCACAGTTTTGTATTTTACACCGATCTTTAAGGCTCCTTCTAATCATAAGTATGATACTACAGATTATATGCAGATTGATCCGGATTTTGGTATAGAAGAGGATTTAAAGGAATTGACGACGGAACTTCATGAAAGAGGGATGAAGTTAATTCTGGATGGTGTATTTAATCATTCTGGGTGGACCTTTGCACCGTTTAGGGATGTTATGGAGAAACAGGAAAAATCAGAATATAAAGACTGGTTCCAGATTCATAAATTTCCCATTGGTCCAATCGAAAGAGGTGTGAAACCGAATTATGGTGCATTTTCTTATTATGGGGGAATGCCGCAGTTAAATCCGGATTCTCCGGCGGTACGGGAATATGTGAGTAAAATGATAGCATACTGGATGGGAAATTTTCAGATTGACGGATGGAGGCTGGACGTTGCAGATGAGGTAACACCAGGCTTCTGGCAGTTTTTCAGGGAAGAAGTGAAGAGGCATAAGAAGGATGCGGTTATCATTGGTGAAATATGGTATGATTCTTCTGCCTGGCTGCAGGGAGATCAGTTTGATACCGTCATGAATTATCCGTTCCATACAGCTGTAACAGAATGGATTGCAAACAAACAGGGAAAGGCGGAAGATTTTTCAAGTAGGTTGGGCTTTGTAAGGGGAAATTACCACAACACAGCCGTTTCCATGTTATGGAATTTGATTGGAAGCCATGACTGTGCAAGATTTTTAACAGCGTGTGGGGAAGATAAAAGAAAATTAAAGATGGCAGTAGCACTTCAGATGGCATGGACAGGTGCCCCTATGATTTATTATGGGGATGAAGTGGGGATGACAGGAGGAGAAGACCCGGATTGCAGAAGAGGAATGGTATGGGAAGAAGAAAGACAGGACAAAGAGTTGTTCTCATATTATCAAAGATGGATTTCTCTAAGAAAGCAACATGAAATTTTAAGAAGAGGAGACGCAATACCGGTTCTTGCAGACAATGAGAAAAATCTGGTGGTATTGAAAAAAGAATACAAAGAACAGGAATTGCTTATTCTGATTTACAATAACGAAGGGGAACAGGAAATTTCCATTGAAGGAAATTATGTGGATTTATTTACCGGAAAAGAATTTGAAGGAAATATGGAGCCATATAGTGTGAGATGTCTTTTGAAAAAAACTGTTTAAAAATAAAAAAATTTGTTGACATTCTCTGAAGATATAATAAAATATAGATTGTGTGACGAAATATAGGATAATAGAAATTTGAGGAATACGGAAGGAGAAACGATTGTGGTAACACGCGATTCCGCTGGCGAAAGCAGACAAAGAAGCCAGTATGACACAAAAACACAAAAAAGAGGTACTGAGACAGGAGATAGAGGAGTACGAAAGCCAAATTTTAAGTCTCAGGGACAGGGCAGACCGGAACGTAATAATGGTGCCGGTAAGTTCCGAAAAGATAGTGGTAGTGGCTATAATAAGGATAAGGATTTGGACAATGAAGGAAGAGCAAAACAGCGTCAGTCTTCCTCAAGGGATTCAGGGAAAGTCAAGGAGCTTCAGACTGATAAATTTGAAACCATAAAGCGTTTAGAACGTGAACAAAAGACCATTAAGAAGAAAGAAGAAAGTAAGAAAAAAACAGAAAAGCAAAGACCGCAGCAGAAGGTGAAACGGGCAAATAATGTCAACTATACCAGGGCGTATGAAAATGGTATGTATGATGATTATGAAGATTTTGAATCATAATAATTTTGAATCATAATAAAGAAAAAGCTATTGCAAAGTAATATAAATTGCAATAGCTTTTTTAATAAGATTTTTTAACGATAGTCTGCGAATGCTTAAATATTATTTCTATGACAGTTTTCCGCTAATAATTTTTCAAAATCCTTTGCCAGCAAAGGTTTGCTGAAGAAGTAGCCTTGTAAGATGTCACACATCTGTTCCTGAAGAATCTTTAACTGTTCAATATCTTCCACACCTTCTGCTATTACGGCAATGTCCATCTTATGTGCTAAAGTAATGATGGTGTCAGCAATGAATTCATCCTTTGCATTCACTACGATACGGTCAATAAAACTCTTATCGATTTTTAAGGTATTAATTGGAATTCTGGTAAGGTAATTCAAGGAAGAATAACCGGTTCCAAAATCATCCAGGGCAATTTTAACTCCCATAGATTTAATACAATCGATGATGTATAAATTATGTTCAATGGAATCCATCAAAATGCTTTCTGTAATCTCTAATTCCAATAATTCTGCCGGTAAACCGGTAGTATGAAGAACATCCTGAACTACATGGATCAAAGAATCTCCCACTAACTGTGCCGGGGAAATATTAACAGATACTACGATGTTTTCATAACCCTGGTCCATAATTTTTTTATTAAACCGGCAGGCCTCATATAATGCCCAGTCTCCAAGTTCACGAATCAGCCCGCATTCTTCCGCAATCGGAATAAATTCCGCCGGGGAAATAAATCCAAGGACTGGATTTTCAAGACGCATTAAAGCTTCGTATCCTGTAATAATTCCGGTATGTACATTTGCCTGCGGCTGGTAAACAAGGTATAAATCATGATTTTTAATAGCTTCCCGAAGAATTTCGATGACTTCTTTTTTTCGGTTGATTTCTGATTCCATAGTAGAATTAAAGAATCGGAAATCGTTACGTCCTTGGGATTTCGCGGTATACATGGCAATATCCGCATTTTTTACCAGTTCTTTCACTGTAATTCCGTTATCAGGGTATCTGGCAATACCGATACTCATAGAAACCAGAAGGGTTTCTTCGTTGATTTGGATTGGAATTCTGGAAAGACTTAAAAGGGAGGAACAAAAATCCTTTAGCTCATGTTCGGATTCGATGTTTTTCTTAAAGAATAAGAATTCATCGCCACCGGTTCTGGCCAAAATGTCCCCTTCTTTTGCAAAACTGCTTAAGGAAGCAGAAATTTGTTTTAAAAGGTTATCTCCATAATCATGTCCTAAAGTATCATTTACGTTTTTAAAGTTATCCAGGTCAATAAAAAGAATCGCATGATGATCGGTAGACTGATTTGAGTCTTTGATCAGTTCTTCTGCATAATTCATAAAGGCGAGTCTGTTATTTAATCCGGTTAAGGCATCCCGGTAGGCCAGTTTTGCCACCTGTGAATATTCTTCTTTTAATTCTTCTTCGTTACTTACAAATGCCTCGTGCATTTTTGAATAAATAACATTCTTTTTAGAAATGGAGGTGGTCAGTAACTGATAACTGGTGGATAGTTGCTTATATTCTTCAAAGGAATTATCTTCAAAGGTGTGTTCCGGTTTGTTTGAAATGAAATCGTCTATCGCCTTATTTAAATCGGAAACCGGTATGAAAATTCTATCTGCGATATTCTTTCCCAATTTATAGCTAATAAAGAAAACCAAAATAATGTAGCAGAAAAATAAGAATAAAATGGATTCTGAAAAATCAGTGATATTCATGTGGGGGGTATTTGTCACAAAAACCCATTCGTATTCCGGAATAATGGAATATGCACTTAACATGGATTTTCCGATGCTCCGAAAAGAAGTAGTTCCAACGCTTACCTGATTGGTATAATAGTCGGCGTAGATTTCTTTTAACTGTTGGGAAGAAATCGTATAATTGTTGGTATTATCCGCTGGAGTAAGAAGCACATATTCGCCTTGTCTAGTAGCAAGGAAAGTATGAAACATTTTATCATCCTCGGATTTTGTTAGAAAATCCTGAAAATATTCACTTGAAATATCTGCAGCCAGATAACCTACCGTAGTTTCATGGCTGATAATTGGGGCCAAAATTCTGATGGTAGCAGAATTTTGGGATAAGCTGACAGTTGCATCACAGCGTGCGGCTTCGCATTCTTCCGGACTTAGGGAGGTATTACCGGTTACGGAACCGGTAAGGAAGATTCCTTCTGCAGTAAATAAGGAATACTGTATCTTATCCTGGTATTGGGATGAGGTGGTTTTTAACAGTGTCTCTACCTTGGATTTATCCAGGTCTTTAACCTCTTGAAGAGACATACAGTTTAAGGATTCTAGTAAAAGATTACCCACCTCACTCGTAAGACCGAGGGATTCAACTTTTTCAGTCTGTACTTCGAGTTTGGATAAAAAACCTGCCTGATAGGTAGAAACCGTTTCCTTAAGGCCTTCCATAATACTTTTATTCGTCTCAACAGAAATAAAAATATACCCTAGAATTCCTAAAACAATGGCTGGAACCAGTGAACACAAAATCGTTAAGGTTTTAATATATCTTTTGCCATTCATAAGCTTTTCCTGACACACAAAAGCTCTTAGCCATGTAAGGCCTTTTAGCTTATGTGATAGTTCCTTTCTTTTATTTCTATCTATATTATATAAAAATAATACATTGATTACAATGAATTTTTAAAATTTAAAAAAAATACTTGTATAACGTCGAAGAAAGTTATAATATAAAAAATTGTGATAGTTGCAAAGCACCGGAACGATTGCGCAAATTATGGCTTCGGGAAGGGCAAAAGTGACAAAAACGTGAAAAAGCAAAATTCCAGGAGGAAGAAAAATGGACAAATTAAAACCAAAATTGTTTTCGGTAATGAAAAATTATTCGAAGGAACAGTTGATAAAGGATATCGTAGCAGGTATCATAGTTGCGATTGTAGCACTGCCTTTATCCATCGCACTGGCCATTGCTTCCGGTGTATCACCGGAGCAGGGACTACATACAGCGATTATTGCCGGATTTTTTATTTCATTTTTAGGCGGAAGCCGTGTTCAAATTGGCGGTCCTACGGCGGCCTTTGTTATGATTATTTATGGAATTGTTAAGGATTATGGCATGGATGGATTAATCCTTGCAACCTTAATGGCTGGTGCTATTATGATCCTTATGGGTCTGCTAAGATTGGGAACTTTGATAAAGTTTATACCAACCACCATTACGGTAGGTTTTACCGCAGGTATTGCAGTTAGTATTTTTGTTCAACAGATTAAGGATTTTACGGGAATTACTCTTCCAAGAGATCCGGAAGATTTTGTTGATAGAATTTCATTGTATGTTCAGAATATGAATGGCCTTAAGCCAATGTCCGTTTTAATTGGTGTCATTGCATTGGTGATTCTGATTGTATGGCCTAAAATTACCCAGAAAATCCCGGGACCTTTGGTTGCTATCATTGTAACCACCGTTATTGTGGCCGTAACGGATATGGATGTTGCTACCATTGGAAGTGCAGGATATGAAGTTTCATCTAAATTGCCAATGCCTTCTCTTCCAAAAGGTATTACCTTTGCAACAGTAAAAAATCTGATTTCTCCGGCCTTTACCATTGCTTTACTGGCAGCAATCGAGTCTTTGCTGTCTTGCGTGGTATCGGATGGTATGATTGGAAGCAAGCATCGCTCTAATATGGAATTAATTGGACAAGGTGTAGGTAATATGGCATCTGCGTTGTTTGGTGGTATTCCTGCTACCGGCGCCATTGCCAGAACCGCTACGAACGTGAAAAATGGAGGAAGAACTCCGATTGCCGGTATGGTACATGCCATAACTTTATTATTGATTATGCTGGTATTTATGCCTTATGCGAAACTGATTCCTATGACCACCCTTGCAGCAGTTTTAATGATGGTGGCATACAATATGAGCGGATGGAGAGATTTTAAGGCTCTGTTAAAAGCACCTAAGAGTGATATTATTGTTTTACTGGCAACCTTCTTCTTAACCGTATTTTTTGACCTGGTAGTTGCCATTGAGGTAGGTATGGTTCTTGCAGCTATGTTATTTATGAATCGTATGGCTCAGGAAACCACAGTAAGAGAATGGAATTACACAGAAGACGGAGAAGATGGTGAGGACGATGAAAACGATAAGGATGCCATTGGTCTTCGTCGTGTACCAAAGAAAACAGCAGTATTTGAAATCAATGGACCTATGTTTTTTGGTGCCGCAGATAAATTTGTAGATATCGTAAGAGACAGTAAAGATGGAACCAAGGTTATTATTCTTCGTATGAGAAGTGTTTCAGCTTTGGATGCAACAGCATTTGGAACATTAAATAAAATTTATCTTGAATGCAAAAAAATGGATATTACTTTGATTTTATCCCATGTAAATGAGCAGCCAATGAAGGTAATGAAGAAAAATGGATTTGATAAATTAGTCGGAACAGACAATTTTGCCCCTCATATTGATGAAGCCATCGAAAGGGCAAAGGCAGTAGTTGGATAAGTTTAATATTGTGTAAAAATGACACTATATCACTTTTCATCTGTGAACAGTAATATATTATTAGCACTCACTTCTTGTGAGTGCTAATTTTTTTCTTGACATTATGTAAAGCAAGTATTATGATAAGTATAGTAACCTAGAATGCTTCACGACAAGAAGAGAATCAGATAAAGGATGTGCCGTGGACTATGGGGATAATAAATAACTTAGACAGGTAATTGGGAAACGATTAAAAACTTATACTATGTGATTCAAAAGAAACAAATACATAAGCAGGCGCTTTGATTCTTTTGAATCACATTCAATATTACAGTTTCACAATTACCTAAATAAACAAAATAAGGAGATGCAGGATAATGGCAAGCAAAGGTAGTTTATCAATTAATAGTGAGAATATTTTTCCAATCATTAAAAAATGGTTATATTCCGATCATGACATTTTTTTCCGTGAATTAATTTCAAATGGCTGTGATGCAGTTACTAAGTTAAAAAAACTGGCATTAATGGGTGATTATACTGAGGCGGAAGATGAAAAATATCGTATTGATGTATTGGTAAGTCAGAAAGATAAGACTATTACATTTATTGACAATGGTTTAGGTATGACCAAGGAAGAAGTGGAGCAGTATATTAATCAGATTGCTTTTTCCGGTGCTGCAGATTTTATTGAAAAATACAAGGATAAAACCAACGAAGACCAGATTATAGGACATTTTGGTTTAGGATTCTACTCTGCATTTATGGTAGCACAGAAAGTAACCATTCAGACCTTATCTTATAAAGAAGGTGCGGAACCTGTATATTGGGAATGTGATGGCGGAACCGAATATTCCATGGAAACCGGAACGAAGACGGTAAGAGGAACGGAGATTACTTTATACCTGAATGAAGACAGTTATGAATTTTCTAACGAATATCGTGCTAAGGAAGTAATTGAAAAATATTGTTCTTTTATGCCGGTTGAAATTTATTTTACCAATGAAGATGCCGTGAAAGAAGAAAAGGTAGAAGAGGTAATAGAAGAAGCGGAAGAGGAAACAGAAAACGGTGAAGAAGGAAAAGAAACAGAAAAGGAAGAACCGAAGGAAGTTCCAATTAATGATCCGGCACCATTATGGACCAAACATCCAAATGAATGCAAAGAGGAAGAATACAAGGAATTCTACCGTAAAGTGTTCCATGATTATAAAGAACCTTTATTCTGGATACACTTAAATATGGATTATCCATTTAATTTAAAGGGAATTCTTTACTTCCCTAAATTTAACAGTCAATACGATTCTTTAGAGGGAACCATAAAACTTTATAACAATCAGGTATTTATTGCAGATAACATCAAAGAAGTAATTCCGGAATTTTTACTATTATTAAAGGGTGTCATTGATTGTCCGGATTTACCATTAAATGTATCAAGAAGTGCATTACAAAATGATGGATTCGTTCGTAAAATTTCAGATTACATCACCAAGAAAGTGGCAGATAAGTTATCCGGTATGTGCAAAACAGAAAAGGAAAACTATGAAAAATACTGGGATGATTTAAGTCCGTTTATTAAATTTGGATGTTTAAAAGATGATAAATTTAATGATAAAATGAAGGATTACATTCTGTTTAAGAATCTGGATGATGTTTACCAGACTTTACCGGAATATTTGGAAGCAGCCAAGGAAAAACATGAAAATAAAGTATTTTATGTAACAGATGTTACCGGACAGTCCCAATACATTAATTTATTTAAAGAACAGGGTATGCAGGCGGTTATTTTAACACACAACATTGACACTCCATTTATTACCCATTTGGAACATGGTAATCAGGATGTAAAATTCTTACGCATTGATGCAGATGTTACAGATTCTTTGAAAGAAGAAGGAAATGAAGAGGAATTAAAAGAGGCGTCTGAAAAGCTGGGTGAATTATTTAAGAAAGCCTTAAATAAGGAAAATCTGGAAGTCTCTGCCCAGAAGTTGAAAAATTCTTCGTTATCTGCTATGATAACTCTATCAGAAGAAAGTCGTAGAATGCAGGAAATGATGAAAATGTACAGTATGGGCGGTAATATGGATCCTGCTATGTTTGGTATGGGTCAGCAGACTTTGGTGCTGAATTTGAATCATCCTTTGGTTCAATATGTATTAGAAAATGCTGAGGCTGAATATACGGATATGGTTTGTCAGCAGATTTATGATCTGGCCTTATTATCTCATAGTCCATTAGATGCTGATTCTATGACAAAGTTTATCTTACGAAGCAATGAAATATTAGAAAAACTAACTAAGTCATAATGCTTTTGCATTTTAAGCAGCTGACGGTATGGAGAGAATATGAAACCGGAAAAGGAAAAAAATAATTTAAACGAAGAAAATCAGATCAATCAGATGGATGAGATACAAGAAAATCAGAACGATCAGATGGATCAGATAGATGAAAATCGGGTAAATCAGATGGATCAGACAGATGAAAATCAGAAAGAGGAAACCGGTTTAAAACAAGGAAAAAATAGGAAAGATGAGAAGGAAGAAGAATCCTTTGGAAAAGAGTTGTTAAGCTGGATATTTACCATTGCCATTGCCTTGTTTTTAGGATGGTTTTTGAGTAAAGTAGTATTGTTTAATGCTAATGTACCAACGACTTCCATGGAATCAACGATTATGAAGGGTGATAATTTAATTGGATTTCGTCTGGCTTATCAGTTTTCAGAACCGGAACGAGGAGATGTTGTTATCTTTCCATATCCGGATAATACCAGTGTGACCTATGTAAAACGAATCATTGGTATGCCGGGAGATACGGTAGAGGTTTATGATGGAAAGGTTTACATTAACGGAGTTGTTCTGGATGAATCAAAATATCTTACTGTGACCACAGAAGGAGAGTTTGGACCATATGTAGTGCCGGAGGATTCCTACTTTATGATGGGAGATAACCGAAATTTTTCCTTAGATTCGAGATATTGGGAGAATAAGTTTGTAAAGAAAGAGGATATCATTGCGAAAGTAATCTTCCGTTATTATCCATCCATTGGAATGATAGAATAGCTTTGGCTGTGAAGGGTTGATGAAAAGAAAAAATACTGTCAGTGAAACAAAGGTGGCAGGGAGGGATAATTTGAAAAATAGATGGATACTGCTGCTTGGATTCATGGGTTGTCTCTTCTTTACGGCATGCTCCACGGGTAAAATGGATATAGAAAATACAACAGCCAGTGTGGAGGATAGTAAAAAAGAAGAGGTGGTCTTGAAAGAAATACAGTTTCAAGATGTCGTATTTCAGATTCCTAAGGAGTATGAAACGGAAATCACTTCAAAAGAAGTGATGCAGCTTGCAAAAACTGAGAATTCTTCGCTTACATTAAGGTATGAATGCAATCAGGAAAAGAATATGACAAAAGAATATGCACTGGGAGAGTATGCTGCCACGAAGATGCTGGAAATCGCAGGAAAGTATCCACAGGCAGTGTTTGTGGAAAGCAGTATCATTGATACAGCGTATGGATATTACCTGAAGTTATCCTATGAAATGATAATGAATGAAAAACAAGTAAACTATCAGGTTTTTTACCCAATGATGGAAAGTTATGATTTGGTAATAGAATGTTTTGATGCAAAAGATTATGAATGTGCTTCGTTTTCAGAAACTGCCGAGAATATTGCCCAAAGTCTGGTGATAAAAGAGCAGACAAAGAAACAGGAACAGGAAACGGAAGATAAAGTAACTTTAGCGACAGAGGTTGAAATGCAAAATTAAACTGAATAATGTAGAAAACAGATTGTGGATTTGCTTCCTAAACTTACCATAATAATTATAAGACAGCTACACATACTAGGATTACGATAAGCAAGAGCTTTTCGAAATAATACTAGGAAGGTGAATTATATGTCAAACACAAGTGGTTCTAAAAACGGACGTATGGAAGTTCCAGAAGCAAAGGGTGCTATGGATAAGTTAAAAATGGAAGTAGCATCTGAAATGGGTGTAAACTTAAAAAATGGATATAATGGAGATCTTACTTCAAGAGAGACAGGCTCTGTCGGAGGCGAGATGGTACGTCGTATGATTAAGAGACAGGAAGAAGAAATGAGCAGACAAGGCGAATAATCTCTCTGCCATTTTATGTATCCCGGATGCTGCCACAATAAATTGTGGCAGCATTTTTATTTTGTGTTACTGTTTGGTTACCGGTTCCAACCATTATGAAAAGTGCGGAAAATAAAAATCTTTTTCGTTGCTTTATTACGATAAATTTATAAAAAGTGTAGACATATTAGAAATATCTATGGTATAATGTGACGATGATTATTGGTGTAAGATATTCAAGAATACCAGAGTGTTCTTGTTATGTAGCATATATCAGTTGTATGCATAATATTTTCTACCCATGAAAAGACATATAGGAGGATATTTAAATGAATTTAACAGTAGAAAAATTAGAAAAAAACATGGCGAAGCTTACAGTAGAAGTGGGAGCAGATGTTTTTGAAGCAGCAATTAAGACAGTTTATAATAAGCAGAAAGGACAGATTTCAGTTCCAGGTTTCCGTAAGGGAAAGGTACCACAAGCTTATTTAGAGAAAATGTATGGTGCAGAGATGTTTTATGAAGATGCTGCCAATGAAGTAATTTCAAACGAATATCCAAAGGTATTTGATGAAACAGATTTAGAAATCGTATCTTCACCAGAAGTAGAAGTTGTTCAGGCTAAGAAAGGGGAACCTTTCATCTTTACAGCAACTGTAGCAGTAAAACCGGAAGTAACTTTAGGACAATATAAAGAAATTGAAGTAGAAGCAGCAAAAGTGGAAGTTACAGAGGAAGATGTAGCTGCAGAATTAAAGAAAGAACAGGAACAGAATGCAAGAACTTTTGCAGTAGAAGACAGAGCAGTGGTTTCAGGTGATGAAGTAGTCATCGATTACGAAGGTTTTGTAGATGGAGTTGCATTTGAAGGTGGTAAGGGCGAAGATTATCCACTTGTAATCGGTTCCCACTCTTTCATTGATACTTTTGAAGATCAATTAATCGGAAAGAACATTGGAGATGAAGTAGAAGTAAATGTAACTTTCCCAGAAGAATATCATGCTCCTGAATTAGCAGCAAAGCCTGCTTTGTTTAAGGTTAAAATTAAGAGCATCAATGCGAATGAATTACCTGAATTAAATGATGAATTTGCTCAGGATGTTGGCGGATTTGATACTTTAGATGAATATAAGAAGGATATTAAGACTAAGTTAACAGAAAAGAAAGAAAAAGAAGCTAAGTCTCAAAAAGAAGAAAAGGTAATCGAAAAGATTATTGAAAATGCAACCATGGAAATTCCAGATGCTATGATTAATACTACTATGAAACAGATGGTAGATGAATTTGCTCAAAGATTAAGCTATCAGGGATTAAGTTTAGAACAATACTTCCAGTTTACAGGATTAAACATGGCTAAGTTTGAAGAACAATGCAAGCCACAGGCGTTAGCAAGAATCCAGTCAAGATTAGTACTTGAAAAGATTGTAGAAGTAGAAAATATCACAGTATCTGAGGAAGAATTAGAAAAAGAACTTACTAATATTGCTTCTATGTATCAGATGGAATTGGATAAATTAAAAGAATTAATGGGCGATGCAGAAAAGGATGCAATCAAGAAAGATACTGCAGTTCAAAAGGCAGTGGATTTTGTTGTGGAAGCAGCTAAGGAAGTATAAGAAACCTAAATTCAACTGAGATTATTTATCGGCTTAATCCTAGTTTATGATGGATAGTCGTGAATCATTAAAGTAAAGAATATATATGGATTAAAAAACTATGCATGAAATCTAACAGTTAGGATATCCTTATTATGGGGTATCCTAACTACATAAAAAGGGTTTTATATAGTAAAAGGAGGAAGTTGAAATGAGTTTAGTACCTTATGTCATTGAACAAACCAGCAGGGGAGAGCGTTCCTACGATATTTATTCCAGATTATTAAAAGACAGAATTATCTTTTTAGGGGAAGAAGTAAATGAAGTTACTGCAAATCTTGTGGTGGCACAGTTGTTGTTCTTAGAGTCAGAAGACCCAGGTAAGGACATTAATTTATATATTAACAGCCCTGGTCGTTCTGTTACTGCCGGTTGGGCTATTTATGATACCATGAAATATATTAAATGTGATGTATCTACGATTTGTTTAGGTATGGCTGCAAGTATGGGAGCATTTTTGTTAGCAGGAGGTACCAAGGGTAAGAGAATGGCACTTCCAAATGCAGAAATTATGATTCACCAGCCTTTAGGTGGTGCCCAGGGTCAGGCAAGTGACATTAAAATTGCAGCAGAGCATATTTTAAAGACGAAAGCAAACTTAAACCGTGTTTTAAGTGAAAATACAGGAAAGCCACTTGAAGTAATTGAAGTCGACACAGACAGAGACAATTGGTTAAGTGCAAAAGAAGCCATGGAATATGGTTTGATTGATAAGGTGATTGAAGGTCACTAAGAAGAAGATTAGAAAGTTTGAAAGAAATCGAGGTGAAGAAATGTCAAGTCGAAAAGAAGATTCAAAGGTAAGATGTTCTTTTTGTAATAAATCGCAGGAACAGGTTCGTAAAATCATTGCAGGTGCGAATGATGTTTATATCTGTGATGAATGTATAGAAATCTGTAGTGGTATATTAGAAGATGAATTTTTGGATGAGGATATGGATTCAGGAGAAATTAATCTGTTAAAACCAAAGCAGATTAAAGAGTTTCTGGACGAATATGTAATTGGACAGGAAGAAGCGAAAAAAGTGTTGTCTGTAGCAGTTTATAATCATTATAAACGTATTATGGCAGATAAAAGTTTTGATGTTGAACTACAAAAAAGTAATATTATCATAATCGGACCAACCGGTTCCGGAAAAACATATCTTGCCCAGACTCTTGCCAAATTGCTGAATGTACCATTTGCCATTGCAGATGCTACTACCTTAACAGAAGCTGGTTACGTAGGTGAAGACGTTGAAAATATTTTGTTAAAGATAATTCAGGCAGCAGATTATGATATTGAACGTGCAGAACGTGGAATCATATACATTGATGAAATTGATAAGATTACAAGAAAAGGCGAAAACACTTCCATTACGAGAGATGTATCCGGTGAAGGTGTACAGCAGGCCTTGTTAAAAATTATCGAAGGTACCATTGCTTCTGTTCCTCCACAAGGTGGAAGAAAGCATCCTCAACAGGAATTGATTCAGATTGATACTTCTAACATTTTGTTTATTTGTGGTGGTGCTTTTGACGGATTGGAGAAAATCATCGAAGCAAGACTTGGAGAAAAATCCATCGGTTTTAATTCGACGATTAAAGATAAAAAAGAACAAAACGTGGGCGAATGGTTCAAGCAGGTAACACCACAGGATTATGTGAAATTTGGACTGATTCCGGAATTTGTTGGTCGTGTTCCCGTGACCGCATCTTTGGATTCGCTGGACGAAACAGCATTGGTGCGTATATTATGTGAACCTAAGAGTGCCCTTGTAAAACAATACAAGAAATTGTTCGAACTTGATGATGTGGAATTGGAGTTCGAAGAAGATGCACTAAAGGCTATTGCCAGATTGGCAATGGAACGTAATACAGGTGCCAGAGGACTCCGGTCTGTCATTGAATCTGTAGTTATGGATTTAATGTATGAGATTCCTTCTGATGATAAGATTTCAAAATGTATTATTACAAAGGATATGGTGGAAAATCATGCGGATGCCATTCTGGAGTATGACGAAAAGAAACCTATGAAGAAGAAGGATCCTGTAGCGAAAAAACGCGCTCAAATTGAAAAAGAGAGTGCTTCGTAACAATAATTTATCAAGAGATTGACGTGGTGCAACTTGATAAGAAATGTCGTGAATGATTGAGGTTTACGATATTGAAATTTTGAAAAACTTTCAAAATATTATGGAACAGTTTATTCCTATTTGTCTTGGTGAAAGCTGTTCCATTTTTTTATGTAACAGGAAAATTCTTATGAGCTTGTTTAGAGAGGAAGAATAAGATGGTAATTAAAAATGTAGAATTAGAAACAGTTTGTGGTATTACAAGTAAATTACCGGAAAACCAGTTCCCGGAAGTGGCATTTGCGGGCAAATCCAATGTAGGTAAATCTTCATTGATTAATGCATTGATGAATCGAAAAAGTCTTGCAAGAACTTCTTCCCAACCTGGAAAAACCCAGACTATAAATTATTACAGAGTGAACCAGGATGTGTATTTTGTGGATCTTCCGGGGTATGGTTATGCAAAGGTTTCTGTGGAAATTCGGGCAAAATGGGGGAAATTAATCGAAAACTACCTTCATACCTCGAAACAATTACGTTTGGTTTTCTTGCTTATTGATATAAGACATAAACCTTCTGATAATGATACATTGATGTATCACTGGATTGTGGAAAACGGGTATAATCCTATTATCATAGCCACCAAGCTGGATAAAATAAAACGAAGTCAGGTACAAAAACAGGTGAAATTAATCAGAACTACATTAGAAACCGGAGAAGAAACACCGATTGTACCTTTTTCTAGTCTTACCAAACAGGGAAGGGATGAAATCTGGGATTTAATTGAAACTTATGCTATTAATAGCAATGATGATTGAAGTTTATATCATTAAATGGTTATATTGAAACCGGTATGGATTAGAAAAAATCTTGACAGTATTTATAAAGATATATTATACTTTGTATAAGATTGTAATTAAGATATAGATGTGTAGTAAGACACAGATGGGAGCGGAAATGACCTCGAAGATTATTGGAACAGGAAGCTATCTTCCTTCACATGTAGTAACAAACGATGACTTAGCAAAAGTTGTAGATACAGATGACGAATGGATTAGCAGTCGTACAGGAATTAAAGAACGTCGAATTGTAGATAATGAAAATGAAGAAACTGCTTATCTGGCATCTATGGCTGCGAAAGCGGCGATAGAGGATGCAGGCATTTCTCCGGAGGAAATTGATTTGATTTTACTTGCAACGATGTCTCCGGACCAGGTATTACCAAATGTTGCCTGTGAAGTACAGGAAGCGGTTGGAGCCATTCACGCAGTGGGAATGGATTTGAATGCCGCCTGTTCGGGATTTGTGTTTGCGTTAAATACAGCCCATGCCTACATTACTTCTGGAATTTATAAGAATATTCTGGTGATTGGTGCGGAAACGGTTTCTAAAACCATTGATTGGGCAGATAGAAGTACCTGTGTTTTATTTGGTGATGGTGCGGGAGCAGTTGTTGTAACTGCAAGTGAAAGTGGCTCTTATGAAATGGTGATGGGAGCAGACGGAAGAAAGAAAGATGCCCTTACCTGTAAATCCAGACCTATGAATAACTTATTTTTGAAAAATTCTGGCTTGGAATACATAAAGATGGAAGGACAGGAAGTCTTTAAGTTTGCTGTAAAGACCGTACCGGAATGTATAATCCAGGTAATGGAAAAAGCGAAGGTAACAGCAGAGGATATTAAGTTTTTTGTATTGCATCAGGCAAATCAGAGAATCTTAAGTTCTGTAGCGAAACGTCTGAAGGTTTCCATGGATAAGATTCCGATGAATGTAGACCGTTACGGAAATACATCATCTGCGTCGATTCCAATTTTATTAGATGAATTAAATAAAAAAGGATTATTGCAGGAAGGGGATAAACTTGTACTTTCCGGTTTTGGCGGAGGCCTTACCTGGGGAGCAAGCCTGATTGAGTGGTAGTCCGATGATGAAAGTCCTGTCAGGATAATGGAAATATTGAAAAATCGGCCGCAAAGTTTGTCTGGGGCAGGCTGTTTTTCAATATTTCTTTTTTATTCTGCGTGGAATGGATAAAAAGTTTGTGTAAAAAGACAGCATGTGATATAGTATCTATATTCGTGTGATTATAATGCAGAAAGGAAAGAGTGACATGAACATAAATGAATTGAAGACGAAGGCAATGCAAAGAAAACCTGCCAGTAAAAGAGCGAGTCAGACCGGAAAAAAGTTAGATTTATCTAAAATGGTGAGGATGAATTTTAACGAAAATTCATACGGTATGTCACCAAAAGCTTTAGAAGCAATAAAAGAATCCGCGGTTATGGGAAATCGTTATGATTTTAATGCAACAGAGATTAAAGAGGTTATTGCAAAGAAACATGGATTTGAACCTTCTAATGTATTGATTGGAGCAGGTTCTAGTGCATTGATAGATATGTTAGGAGTAACCTTTCTTGAAGATGGAGATGAAGTCGTGTTTTGTATGCCGACTTTCGCAGCTTTTGTAGACATGGCATATGTAAATGGAGCAACTCCTAAGGTGGTTCCTGTAAATGAAAATCAGGAATTTGACCTGGATGCCATGTTAGAAGCTATAAATGAGAAGACAAAGATGGTGGTAGTGGTAAATCCAAATAATCCTACCAGTACTTATAGAAGTGCGAAGGATATAGAAGAGTTTATTAAAAAAGTTCCGGAAGGTGTGATGATTGTGATAGATGAAGCCTACCTTGAATATGCCACTGCACCGGATTGTAAGAGTATGCTTTATCTCGTAAAAGAAATAGATAAGCCAATTATAGTATTAAAGACTTTTTCAAAAATATATGGTATGGCAGGGGTAAGAATGGGTTATGCCATCGCAGATTCTTCCGTTGTTGCCTCTATGAATGGTTGTCCTGCGGCATGGAATATAAGTATTATGGCACAAAAAGCAGCCATTGCAGCCTTAGGTGATCAGGAGTTTATAGAATATGTAAAAGAAAAGATTGCTGAAGGAAGAGATTATATTACTAAGGAATTAGAGCAGTTAGGATGTAAAGTGTTCCCGTCCCAGACGAGCTTTGTTTACTTCGATGCCCACCGCGATCCGGCAGAATTAATGGATGAAATGGCAAAAGAAAATATAGCTATGGGGGCAGCGGAATATAGTCGTATTTCTGTTGGAACCATGGAAGAGAATCAGTTATTTATCCAAGCGATGAAAAAGATATTAAGCAGAGATAATTCGTAGGACGATGAGATTAAGATAAAAAATATCAGACAGGAAAGAATGAAAGGATGTTAAAGCATTATGGGAAAAACAAACGTAGATGTGATGGAGATTTTTGGTTCTAACGTATTTAACGATTCGGTTATGAAAGAGCGCCTGCCAAAACCCGTTTATAAAGAACTAAAGGCGACGATAGAAAAGGGAACAGAACTAAATCCAAAGATTGCAGATATTGTAGCCAATGCCATGAAGGATTGGGCGATAGAAAAGGGAGCAACTCATTATACTCATTGGTTTCAGCCAATGACAGGTGTAACAGCAGAAAAACATGATGCATTTATTAATCCTGCTTCTGATGGAACGGTAATTCTTGAGTTTTCCGGAAAAGAATTAATCAAAGGTGAGGCAGATGCTTCTTCCTTTCCATCTGGCGGGTTAAGGGCAATTTTTGAAGCTAGGGGATATACTGTTTGGGATTGTACTTCTCCTGCCTTTGTAAAGGAATCACCGGACGGAAGTACCATTCTTTGTATTCCAACTGCCTTTTGCTCTTATACAGGGGAGGCATTGGATGAAAAAACACCATTGCTTCGTTCTATGGATGCAGTAGGAACCCAGGCAATGAGAATATTAAAGTTATTCGGAAATACCACAGCAACGAAAGTAGATATTTCTGTTGGACCGGAACAGGAGTATTTTCTGGTGGCAAAAGATAAATTTATGCAGAGAAAGGATTTAATGTTTACAGGACGTACCTTATTTGGTGCCATGCCTCCGAAGGGCCAGGAAATGGACGACCATTATTTTGGTGCCATAAAAGAAAAGATTTCTGCATTTATGGATGAGTTAAATATTGAGTTATGGAAATTAGGAATTACAGCAAAAACCCAGCACAATGAAGTTGCACCGGCACAGCATGAGCTGGCTCCGATTTATGCTTCCAACAATTTAGCTACAGATCATAATCAGTTAATCATGGAAACCATGCAAAAAGTAGCAAATCGTCAGGGACTGGCCTGTTTATTATATGAAAAGCCTTTTGATGGCGTAAGCGGTTCCGGAAAGCATAACAACTGGTCTATGGTAACAGATGATGGAGTGAACCTGTTAGAACCGGGAAAAACTCCACATGAAAATGTTCAGTTTTTACTATTCCTTATGGCGATTTTAAAAGCAGTGGATGAAAATGCAGAATTGCTTCGTATGTCCGCTTCTTCTCCTGGAAATGACCGAAGATTAGGCGCCAATGAAGCCCCACCGGCTATTATTTCTGCCTTTCTTGGAGAGCAATTGGAAGATGTATTAAATCAGTTGGATACTACCGGTGAAGCTACCAGCTCAAAGCAGGGATCGAAATTAAATGCAAGTGTCAGCACATTACCATCTTTTACCAAGGATGCTACAGACAGAAACAGAACTTCTCCATTTGCTTTTACAGGGAATAAGTTTGAATTCAGAATGGTAGGTTCTACCCAGTCAATCGCGGAACCTAACATTGTATTAAATACTATTGTTGCAGATGCTTTGTGTGAAATCGCGGATGAATTAGAGAAGGCAGAAAACTTCGATATGGCAGTTCATGATATGATTAAGGATTTAATCAAGAAACATAAGAGAGTGGTATTTAACGGAAATGCTTATGCAGAAGAATGGATTGAAGAGGCCGAAAGAAGAGGATTACCGAATTTAAGATGTATGGTAGATGCCATTCCTGCTTTGGTAAAGGAGAATTCAGTTCGAATTTTTGAAAAGCATCATGTCTTTAATCGGAATGAATTAGAGTCCCGTGTAGAAATTAAGTATGAGAATTACTCTAAGACCATAAACATTGAAGCTAAAACCATGATTGAAATAGCGAAAAAACAGATTATCCCGGCAGTAATGAAATATGAGGCATCTTTAGCAGAAGGGGTAAATGCGTTAAGAACTGCAGGAATTGAAGAAGTTTCTGTGCAGATGGAAATTATGAATGCCATTGCAACAGAATTGGTGAAGTTGCAAGCGGCAGTGAAGGAATTAGAAAAAGTGGACGAAAAGGCTTCTAATATGTCTTATGACATACCGGCTCAGGCAAAATATTTCCATGATGTGGTTTGCGAAGCCATGAAAGAGGTAAGAACTCCGGCGGATAAGTTAGAATGTCTGGTTGCGAAAGAAGCATGGCCATTCCCAACTTATGGAGAGTTACTGTTTGAACAATAAAAAGACAGTAGGAAAAAGTACACAAGGAGGAATTAAAATGAATACGATGCGAAACAACAAAGGAGAAGCTGGAAACGAATTAGTACAGTTTTTATTAGGATTAGGAATGCTGGTTTGTGGAGTCTGGTTCTTTTTATCAAAAATGACCGTTGGATTTCACGGTTTAGGAACTTATTATTGGGGCTCCACTTATTTAGGAAGGGTACCAACCGGAGCGATTTTTGTACCCCTTATTTTAGGAATTATTTTATTGTTCTATAAACCAAATGTCTTTGCTAAGATTGTTACTTTCCTTGGAGCTTTGATCATCATCGCTTCTGTTATATTGGCACTTAAGATCGATTTTGCTACTACCAGAGGTTATGAATTTGTAGTAATGCTGGTATTAATGTTCGGTGGTTTAGGTCTTTTGGTTCGTGTGTTACTAAAGAAACCTGCAACAGCAGATACAGCAAAAAAGACACAGGAATAAACTTAAGGTAAAGGAAGGACAGATATGAATTATAAGCAGGCAATGGAAAAGATGGAGCAGATTGCGAAAAAAGGCAGTGTGTTAGGCTTGGAACCTGTAAGTATTCTTTGCGAGAGGTTGGGAAATCCACAGGATAAAATCAATGTAATTCATATCGCCGGAACCAATGGAAAAGGATCGATTCTGGCTTATCTGGAATCGATATTCATAGAAGGAGGATATAAGGTCGGGAAATATAGCTCTCCGACCTTATTTTCTTATTTGGAGCGTTTTAAGATAAATGGAGAAAATATGGAAGAGGAAGAATTTGCCTCCTATTTTACAAAAATAGACAAATGTTTAAATGAGATGAAAAAAACGAATGCTCCTATGCCAACAGCCTTTGAAGTGGAAACGGCGATTGCCTTTGATTATTTTTATGAAAAAGGGGTAGATGTTGTTTTATTAGAAACCGGAATGGGTGGAGAATTGGATGCTACCAACATTGTGAAACATCCGGTTTGTACTGTGATTGCATCGGTTGATATGGATCATATGGCTTTTTTAGGGAATACCCTGTCAAAAATTGCCGAAAAGAAGGCGGGAATCATTAAGGAATCCGTTCCGGTGGTGGTTTCTCCCAATCAAAAAGAAGAGGCAATAGGAGTCTTGATTGAGACGGCAGAAAGAAAACATGCACCGTTTTTTCAGGCTCAAATGCCGGAAATTTATGATTTCTCCTTAGAAAAACAAAGTTTTTACTTTCCGGAAAAAGAGGGGAAAAAATATGAAATTGCCCTCTTAGGAACCCTTCAGCCGGAAAATGCCGCGACTGCCCTAAAAGTAGCCGAAGTGTTAAAAGAAAACTTCCCTTTCACAGAACTTCAGATAGCGGAAGGACTAAAAAACACAAAGTGGCCGGCACGGTTTGAAATGATAGGAAAAGAACCTTTGGTGATTCGTGATGGAGCTCATAATGAGAATGCAGCATTAAGGTTGAAGGAATCTTTGCAAAAATATTTTACAAAACCTCAATTTATATATATAATGGGTGTATTGAAAGATAAGGAATATGAAAAAATCATTGATATTATGGCGCCTATGACGGAATTAGTCTATGTGATTGCTCCGAAGAACGAACGGGCTTTGCCGGCAGAAGAATTGAAAGCTGCATGGGAGAAACATAATAAAAAAGTAATAGTGGCAAAAGATGCAAAAGAGGCATTGAAACTGGCATTACATGTTTATGGCGAAGAAAGTGGAATTTTATGCTTTGGCTCCCTGTCTTTTATGTCGGAACTTACAAGCGCCTGAATGATGGTGAAACGTTATTAAATATTTCGTAAATCATTGAGGATTATGAATATTGAGGATAATAGTATGAACAGAGTAGATAAGATTCGAAATCACAGCTTGTATCTTCAGATGAAAGACAGGCTGGAAGAATTAGAAAAAGACAGAATATTTTGCATCCATAATGAGGAACATTCCTTTGATGTGGCAAGGATTGCTTATATTATGAATTTAGAGCAAAATTTAGGGCAGGAAAAAGAAATGATTTATTCCATGGCCCTCCTTCATGATTTGGGAAGAGTGAAGGAATATGAAGAAGGACTTGACCACCATGTTATGAGCGCTGAAATTGCAGAGAAAATATTAGTAGAATGTGATTTTACCATGGAAGAATGTGTTAGGATAAAAGAAGCCATATCCCTTCACCGGAGAAAGGCATGTCCGGATACGAAAAATGTATTATGCAGACTGCTTTACGTAGCGGATAAGGCGTCACGAAATTGTAAATTCTGTAAGGCTAAGGACGAATGCTATTGGTCCCGGGAAGAAAAAAATCAGAAGGTAACATATTAGGTGAGGATTTTCAGTAGCTGTTCCTGTGGGAGCAATAACGGTTTTGTGTATTCGATGACGAGGAAGAGGAATGTTCGATTCTGGTTCGAGATACATTAGAAGGGAATAAAAGTTATGAAGATAGGAAAGAAAGAATTTGACTTAGAACATGATGCGTATATTATGGGAATCTTAAATGTTACCCCAGATTCTTTTTCGGACGGTGGGAATTATAACGATATGGATAAAGCATTGTTTCATGCAGAACAGATGATAAAGGACGGCGCTGCGATTCTAGACATCGGAGGAGAATCCACAAGGCCGGGGCATATCAAGATTAGTGAAGAAGAAGAAATTTCAAGAGTATGTCCTATTTTAGAAACCATGAAAAAAAATTTTGATGTCCCTCTTTCTTTGGATACTTATAAGTCTAAAGTTGCAAAAGCAGGGATTATTGCAGGGGCTGACCTGATTAATGATATCTGGGGATTAAAATGGGATGGCAAGATGGCAGAAGTGGTGGCAAAAGCAAAAGTGCCGGTATGCCTGATGCATAACAGAGAAAAAGAAAATTATAATGATTTTCTTATGGATGTAAAAAAAGATTTAAAAGAAAGCGTTTCCATTGCCCAGGCAGCAGGGATTTTGGATGAAAATATTCTGTTGGATCCGGGAATCGGTTTTGCCAAGACTTATGAACAGAATTTAACGCTTATGAATCATCTGGAAGAATTAAAAGAACTAGGGTATCCTGTGTTGCTGGGGACTTCCAGGAAAAGAATGATTGGTTATGCGTTGGATCTTGAAGTAGACGAAAGGGAAGAAGGAACCATGGCAACTACGGTAATGGGACTGATGAAAGGTGCCAGCATATTTCGCGTACATCAAGTATTGGGCAACTACAGGGCTATGAAAATGACTCAGACGATATTGCAGGCAAAATAAGTGGAAAGTCTTAAAAGTGAAGAATTCGATTAAGAGAAAAAAGATTGCCTTTTATGAAAAGAAATGAGCTCGAGGTAAAGAGAATGGATAAGATAGAAATAAAAGATCTTGAAATATTTGCGAACCACGGTGTATTTGAAGAAGAGAAGAAACTAGGACAAAAGTTTTTAGTTTCTATTACACTTTTTCTGGATGTAAGGAATGCCGGAAGAACGGATGATTTAAGGGAATCCATTCATTATGGGGAAGTTTCCGGTATGGTAAATGACTGGATGTGTAAGCATACCTTTCAATTGCTGGAGTCTGTTGCACAGGGGCTTTGTGAGGAGATATTGCTGACTTATGAATCTTCCGGTTTGCAAGAGGTAGAAGTGACAGTAAAAAAACCTTGGGCACCGGTAAAACTTCCGTTGGATACCGTGTCAGTTACAGTAAGAAGAAAATGGACGGAGGCGTATTTATCCATAGGTTCTAATATGGGAAATAAAGAAAGTTATTTAAGTGAGGCAGTAGAAGGGTTAAAAGAGGATATTTATACTAAGGTATTAAAGGTATCTTCCTTTATCACAACGAAACCTTATGGAACAGTAGAACAGGATGATTTTTTAAATGGAGCAGTACACATTAAAACGTTACGAAATCCTGTGGAATTATTAGAACTTTCGCAGAAACTGGAACAGAAAGCAAATAGAGAACGTAAGATTCACTGGGGACCTAGAACTTTGGATGTGGATATCATTTTTTTTGGGAAAGAAATCGTGGAAGATATGGATTTCATTGTTCCTCATATTGACATGCAAAACAGGGAGTTTGTATTAAAACCTTTGATGGAATTATGTCCTTATTTTGTGCATCCATTGTTAAAGAAAAGAATTCGTACGTTATATGAGGAATTAAAGGGGGATTCATGACCTGAACCATAACATGTGGGTTATGAAGGTTTCGTTGGAAGTAAGTTTTTATTTTATCACAGGGATTGGGAGGTAACGTTATGCATGATAAATTAACCCGGGAGGATATAAAAAAGATGGAGGAAGAAATCCTGCATCGAAAACTGGTGGTACGAAAAGAATGTTTAGAAGCAGTAAAAGAGGCCCGCGCGCATGGGGATTTAAGTGAAAATTTTGAATATCATGCTGCAAAAAAAGAGAAAAACCGCAACGAAAGCAGAATCCGGTATCTGGAAAGAATGATAAGAACGGCACAGATCATTGAAGACCGGATGCAGGAAGATGAAGTAGGACTGAATAAAGAAGTAGAGGTTTATTTTGAAGAAGATGATGAGACGGAAATCTTTAAAATGGTTACTACCGTAAGAGTAGATACCATGAAGGGATATATTAGTATGGAATCTCCTATAGGAAAGGCGATTTTCGGAAAAAAAACAGGGGACAGGGTTTTTGTAAAAATCAATGATAACCTGGGATATTATGTCCAAATCAAATCTGTAAAGCCTCTAGCAGAGGAAGATCAAGGAAGTTTATTAGATTATTAAGAAAAGGAATATACAAAACATATGAAGGATTTATCAGAAATCAGAGAAAAAATTGATGTTGTAGACCAAAAGATGATTGAGCTTTTTGAAGAGCGTATGAAACTTGCCAATGAAGTGGCAGAATATAAAATTAGTGTTGGAAAGCCGATTTATGATAAGGAACGGGAAAATGAGAAGTTAAAGAAACTGAGTTCACTTGCTTCCAATGAGTTTAATGCCCAGGGAGTACAGGAGTTGTTTTTACAGATTATGACCATCAGCCGTCGGTATCAGTATTCCAAAATCAAAGATACCTTCGGATACATAGGAAATGAATATCATACAGTGGACGCATTAAAAAAGCAGGATACATTAAGGGTGGTTTACCAGGGCGTAGAAGGTGCTTATAGTGAACAGGCTATGATTCAGTATTTTGGTGAAGAGTCAGAAAGTTATCATGTAGAACAGTTTGAAGATGTGATGAAGGAACTAGAAGAAGGAAGGGCAGATTATGGAGTTCTTCCAATTGAAAATTCTTCTGCAGGAACAGTGGCAGGGATTTATGAACTACTGGCAAAATATAATTTAAACATCGTAGCTGAAGAATATGTGGAAGTAAATCAGGCCTTGCTTGCATTAAAAGGGGCAAAGCTTTCTGATATTAAAACTGTATTTTCCCATCCGCAAGGATTAATGCAGGGGTCTGAATTTTTGGAAACATTAGGGGTAAAAAAGGTGAGTCTTGCAAATACAGCAGTAAGTGCCATGAAGGTGCAGCAGGATCAGGATATCACCCAGGCAGCAGTTGCAAGTGTAAGAGCGGCAAAACTTTATGATCTGGAAGTGTTAAATCCTAATATTAATAACAATAAAACAAATATTACCCGTTTTGTTATTTTGACCAAAAATAAGATTTATAAAAAAGATGCAAAAAAGATAGCAATTACCTTTATGCTTCCTCATGTAAGTGGTTCTTTGTTTAATGCATTGGCGCATTTTACTTATAATCAGCTTAGTGTAACAAAAATTGAATCCAAACCATTAAAAGACAGACCTTTTGAATATCGTTTTTTCGTTGAGTTTAATGGAAATCTTCAGGAGGAAACAGTGCGTAATGCGTTGGTGGGATTGGAAAAGGAAACGGTAGAGCTTCGTTTGCTTGGAAATTTTTAAAATTACCTTAACTTTTATTGGAGATAAAAGAGAAAGGCGTCAGTAAAAAATATTTTGAAGATTTTTAGAAATTAAAAAATTATGGTGTCGGTTTTAAGAAATTCATGAAGTTTTTTCTTAAGACCGACACTTTTTGTTTGTCTGTTTTTTACATTGCTGTCCTTAGGGGAAGAGTAACGATTTTACAATATTTACTCTTGATTTTTACACAAAAGTGATATCTTTTTTTGTATAAATGTGATATATTTAGAGGTAATAGAAAAGTGTGAGGAGGAAGATGGTATGACAAATACGACATTTGCATCCATTGATATTGGTTCTAGAAATTTAACCATGAAAATTTATGAAATTTCACCCAAAGAAGGGTATCGCCAGTTAGATTATGTAAATGTAAATATGTCTATTGGCGCTGAGTCTTATCGTACGGGAATCATTAGTATGGAATCTTTGGATGAAGTATGTAATGTAATCCAGGGATTTAAAATGAAGATGAGGGAATACGGAGTAAAGGAATATCGTGCATATGCCACCAGTGCGTTAAGGGAAGCGGATAATAAGGTGTTTGTGCTGGATCAGATTTATGGAAGGACCGGAATGAAAGCATCCATATTAAGCAATTCAGAACAACGTTTTTTCATGATTAAGGCTTTGGCATGTAATAACCCGGATTATGATAAAATAACGGTAAAGAATACAGCCATTGTAGATATTGGCGGGGGAAGTATTCAGATTTCTCTGATAGATAAGGGGAATTTGATTGCAACACAAAATCTTAAGATTGGTTCCATCAGGGTGCGAAATCTTCTTTCGGACCTGGAGTTTAGAACAACTCAGATCAATAAAGTTCTAGAAGAATACGTTGGAAATGAGATTGATACTTTTAAGAATTTATATTTGAAAGAAAAAGAGATCAAAAATATCATTGTGATTGGGGATGAAGTAAATAACCTGATTAAGATTGTACCGGAGTTAGAGATTAAGGATTCCTTAAATCAGGAACAGCTTGCATATATCTATGAAAAATTAAAACAAAATAAGGATACAGATATTGCATATGATTATGGTATTTCGGAAGAAAATGCTTCTTTGCTTTTACCGGCGGTGATTATGATGAGTCAGTTTCTTACACAGTCAAAGGCAGAGTTGATTTATACTGCAAATATTGATTTATGTGATGGTATTGTGGTTGATTATATGGAACGAAAGAAAAAATATAACATTAACCATGATTTTAACACGGATATTTTAGCTGCAGCCAGAAATATTTCAAAACGTTACAAGTGTAATAAAATACATATTCAGAACGTTACTGAGATTGCATTGAAGATTTTTGATGCACCTGACATCAAAAAGATACACGGCTTAGGCCAAAAAGAGAGACTGCAGTTACAGATTGCGGCGATTTTACATGATTGTGGTAAATTCATTAATATGAGTGACAGTGCCCAGAATTCTTATAATATTATTATGAGTACGGAGATTGTGGGATTATCCCATGTTGAAAGACAGGAGGTTGCAAATATTGTACGGTATAATACCAAGTACCTTCCGGGATTTGACAAGATAGAAGATAATTTAAGTATCATTTCTTATATGAAAATTGCAAAACTGACTGCGATTCTAAGGATTGCCAATGGTATGGACCGTAGTCATAAGCAAAAAATTCAGGATCTTACTCTTTCAGTAAAAGAAAAGCAGCTGATCATTAAGGCAGCTACCGGTGAAGATATTACTTTGGAAAAGGGATTATTTGAATCAAAAGCGAAGTTTTTCCAAAATATCTATGGAATTTTACCGGTATTGAAACAAGAGCAAAAATTATAGGGAGGATAGAATGACATGGGTGAGAAAAAAATAGGTTACGATTCTGAATACTTTGTGAATCGTGAATTAAGCTGGCTGGAATTTAATTATAGAGTTTTTAGCGAAGCAAATGATATCAGTATTCCGTTGTTTGAACGAATTAAGTTTTTAAGTATTACAGCATCCAATCTGGATGAATTTTTCATGGTAAGAATTGCATCCCTTAAGGATATGATTCATGTGAAATACCAGAAAAAGGATATTGCAGGAATGACTCCGAAGGAGCAGATTGAGAAAATTCTGCCGAAGACCCATAAGCTGATGAAAGACCAGTATAGTACTTATAACAGACTATTGCCGGAGTTAAATGAGAACGGTCTTGAAGTAGTGACAAGACATGAAGATTTGAGTGAAGTGCAGAGTAAATTTGTAGATGAATATTTTGAAAAGAATGTATATCCCGTGCTTACTCCTATGGCAGTGGATTCTTCCAGACCATTTCCTTTGATTCGGAATAAGACATTAAATATTGGAGCATTAATTACGAAAAAGGGGCATTCTGAAGAGATGGATTTAGCCACAGTCCAGGTACCCGGCGTACTTCCTAGGGTGGTAAAAATTCCTTCTGAAACGGAGGGAAAAACGGCGATTATTCTCTTAGAAGAAATGATTGAAAAAAATATAGATAAGCTGTTTTTAAATTATGAAGTTATGTGTGCCCATCCTTATCGTATTATGCGTAATGCAGATTTAACCATCGATGAAGAGGATGCAGCAGATTTATTAAAGGAAATTCAAAAACAGTTAAAGAAACGTCAGTGGGGAGAAGTCATTCGGTTAGAAGTAGAAGAAAATATGGATAAAAACCTGCTAAAGGCTTTATCCAAGGAATTTGCAGTGGAAGAGGACAGCATTTATAAAATCAATGGACCATTGGATTTGACTTTTCTGATGAAAGTAAATGGATTAGACGGATTTGATCATTTAAAGAGTAAAAAGTATACTCCGCAACCGATTCCGCAGTGGAGTCCTGAGGAAAATATTTTTGAACAGATTAAGAAGGGTGATATTTTATTACACCATCCATATGATACCTTTGAACCGGTAGTAGCATTTATCAGTCAGGCGGCGAAGGACCCGTCAGTACTTGCCATAAAACAGACGTTATACCGTGTTAGTGGAAATTCACCGATCGTGGCAGCATTAGCACAGGCTGCGGAAAATGGAAAACAGGTTACGGTACTAGTAGAATTAAAGGCAAGATTTGATGAAGAAAATAACATTATATGGGCGAGAAAACTGGAACAGGCGGGATGTCATGTTATTTATGGTCTGGTAGGTTTAAAAACCCATAGCAAGATTGCATTGGTAGTTCGAAGAGAAGAAGATGGAATTAAGAGATACGTGCATCTTGGAACCGGTAATTATAATGACGTAACAGCAAGATTATATACTGACTGTGGTCTGCTTACGGCCTCAGATCCTATTGGAGAAGATGCTACAGCGGTATTTAATATGTTATCCGGATATTCTGAACCACCAAGCTGGAATAAATTATCCGTTGCTCCGATTTGGCTGAAAAACAGCTTTTTAAGATGGATTGAACGGGAAAAACAACATGCATTAAATGGAAAAGATGCAAGAATCGTTGCAAAGATGAATTCACTTTGTGACCCGATGATTATTGCCGCCCTTTACGATGCATCGAAGGCAGGAGTGAAAATTGAGTTGATCATCCGTGGTATCTGTTGCCTAAGAGTAGGTGTTCCGGGGGTCAGTGAAAATATTTCTGTCCGCTCTATTGTAGGTGATTTTTTGGAACACAGCCGTATTTTTTATTTTAAAAATGATGGAAAAGAAGAAGTGTATATGGGCAGTGCGGACTGGATGCCAAGAAATCTGGATAAGAGAGTGGAGATTTTGTTCCCGGTAGAGGATGAAAACTTGAAGAAGGAAGTAATCTCTATTCTAAATCTTCAGTTAAGTGATAATAAAAAGGCGCATATGCTGATGTCAGATGGTTCTTATAAGAAAGTAAAAACCCAAGGGGAAGGCATCAGTTCCCAGGCAGAGTTTTGCCGTCTTGCCATGAAACGAAAAAAAGAAGGCAGTGATAACGAAAAAAGACGGGTATTTGAACCGGTCACAAAAAATTCTTAAAAAACTGTTGACAGTGATAAAGAAGTATGATATCTTATAAAAGGTGTTTAAAACAAAAAGCAAGTAGAGTATCCACTCTCACCTTAGCGCAAAGGCGACTCGGGTTTATGATATTGAGAATGCTATGTCGTATTTGAATTATTGTAGTGGATAGTCTGACTATCCACTTTTTTAATTTGATTTTGGAGGTGTACCACTATTAGCGATTTAATGATTAACGAACA
>JBGVLX010000090.1:0-26186 GCA_045124495.1 Lachnospiraceae bacterium | reverse complement strand
GAATTTAGTACCGCTACGAGCTGAACGCAGCGAAAGCGTGCCTGCGATGTTTTGATTCTTTTGAATTGCTTTCAAATAAAATATTATAGTTTTGCAATCACCTAAACCATATCTATGATGAAAAGGTGAATTGATAAAAGCTTAGGTA
Source organism: Lachnospiraceae bacterium (assembly GCA_045124495.1). Taxonomy (GTDB): domain Bacteria; phylum Bacillota; class Clostridia; order Lachnospirales; family Lachnospiraceae; genus RGIG1668. The sequence goes on along the minus strand of JBGVLX010000090.1, from coordinate 26,038 downwards.
TTTAAATCTTTCAATTTTATCGGGCCACTAAGAACGGTTCTTTTTACAACAAGAGATAAATCTTCCCTGGTTTCTACGGCCCATTTAACCAAAACCAAGGAGCTGTTTTGAAGTTCTATGCAAGTGATACATCTCGGATGAACGCAGCTTCCGGTATTACAGTAATGAGGACTTTTTATATCCAGTACCGGGCGATGGGTGTGACCGGAGATGATGGTGGTATGGTGTTCTTTTGCCCATTCTTCCAATCGCCTTTCTGTTTTTTCTTTTACAGAGTGGTTCTTTGCGGCACTGGTAGGGTTTAATACACCAAATTGTTCTAAAGGTTTCCAAAGGAAACGGACCAAGAAGCGTGCCAGTCTCCAAAAGGTAGAATTTAGTGGTTCTGCCTGATGTCCATGGGTTAGGTGGAGAACTTTATGAGAAGTGGAATCTTCTAATAGGATTCCTTCAAAAAAGGAAAAATCAGAGGAATCACAAAATTTCTTTTCCAGATCATGGTTTCCAAAAAGCAGATATAAACTTTTTTTTTGAGCAAATAAGGATAAAAGCCAGTAGATATTGCTATAGTTTTCCTTAATATGTGTGATATCTGAATTTTCCCATAGTTCATCTCCATCCCCTATTTCAATGTAGGTGTATCCCATTTTATAGTAATAATTTAAGGCTGCAAAGAATATATTCTGATTTTTTAGAAAATTATCATTAGAGTTCCCTACCCCTCTGTGACAGTCACTCATAAATACAAATTTCGAAGTGGGTAGGATAGGTAGTGTGGGGGCTGTTTGAAAGGCGGCGTCCAATCTCTTTTTATAGTTCATAGATCTCAATTCCTTTTTATTTTTTTGTATCGTTTTATATGAAATAGACGACGAAAGGCAAAAGGCAGGCAGTAGTAAAGACATAATACCTGGTCCAAAGAAGAGGAAAAAGGTTTCGTAGCCCATAAATAAAGCCTGCAGAAATTTCGATTCTTCCATTGGGAAAAGCGGCAAAGCAAGCGAGAAAAGATTGGAAGGGAACAAGTAGAACAGGTATCATATATGAAATGTACCTTTGTTCCACAGATAGAAAGTGCTTCCCGTTGATATCCCTTTTCTAGTAATGCTGTAACAAAGGCGTTTAGCATTTCTTTATTTGGGAAAGAAATACTGACATTTAAAGATAGTTCCGAAGGTTCGCTGTATTCTCCAAGTGAAAAAACCGTAAGCCACCAATGTTTTTTTCTCATAATGCCGATGGTGCAGTCTCCCTTTATTAAATGTATGGAAATAGGGAGCATTTCGCTGTTTTGGACAGAGTGAAATAATGTCAGGTTTCTTAAGGCTGGAGGCACGATGGAGTCACTGTAATAAATACCTACTTCACCACCGGTATTGATGCCGTATTGTCCTTTCCAAAACTGGATCAACCAGGTACGTTCCTGATAATCAAAGTAAATAGGTTCACAATCGAATATCATGTTAAGTCGAGGGGCGTATCGGTTATAAGCCTCTGTGTAGCCAAAATCACGTTGCCAGGCATCAATCGTGGTGGAAAAAATATCTTGTTTATAATTATAACAGTATCCGAAAGGGGTAATTAATTCTTCTATTTTTTTACATTTTTCACAGGGATTCATATTGCATATCCTTTGACATGCTTTTTTCTTTCGTCTATAAAAAAACAGGGATCCGCATAAAACCAACAGTAATAAAAAAAGAAAGAAAAAATACATAAGTTACTCCTAAAAGGATTTACTATATTTTATGCAATAATTCAAAAAAGGAAACAACCTTTCCACAGAAAAATCTAATTATGAAAGAATTGCAGGACCACAAAGTGTGGAGCAATTCGTAGGTATCGTGGGGGCAAATATAAAATAGAGTTAATGCTAAAAGAAATTCAACAATTCTTCCGGTGAAGAAACCATTATTTTCGCGCCGTGTTCTTGAAGAAAAGAGGGGTCCCGAAATCCCCAGTCAACAGAAATACAATCCATTTCAGCATTTCTGGCAGTATCGATGTCTACATCGGAATCGCCAATATAAACAGCATTATTTCGGGTTATCTTAAGTTTATCTAAAACTATGTTAACAGAATCCGGTGCCGGTTTTCTCTGAACTCCGGTCTGTTCCCCTACAGCATAATCAAACAGTCCATCAAAATATTGCTTACATAAAATTTGTACCGCATAGTCTGCCTTATTTGAAACAACCGCAGTTTTGATTCCTTGTTTTCTTAAGTTTTGAATGGTTTCTATAATACCGGAGTAAGGTTTTGTTTTATCATAGCAATGTTTTGGATAATAAGCAGTAAAATCAGCATATACTTGTTCTAATTCTTCCGGTGAAGTTCCGGCCGGAACCGCACGTTCTATCAATTTTCGAATGCCGTTTCCTACAAAATTTCGAACCTCATCTAATGTTCTGGTTGGATAGTTTGAGCAGGAAAGAGCGTAATTCACACTGTCTGCAAGGTCTTCTAAAGTATTTAAAATAGTTCCGTCCATATCAAAAATTGCAAGTTGGTATTTCATGTTTCCATCATCCTATCTTTTTTTATTTTCAGTATTTTTGTGTTGCATCAATTCTTCGTGGGGAAGGAATCGATGTGTCACAATGCTTCTATTATATAGACAATTGTAAAACGATTGAAAACGTAGATTAAGTGATTCAAAAGAAGCAAATACATAAGCAGGTGCTTGTTCGGCCGTCGGTACTTAATGAGCGACCTGTCGCGAATTTAGTACCGCTACGAGCCGAACGCAGCGAAAGCGTGCCTGCGATGTTTTGTTTCTTTTGAATCACTTCCACACAAAAATATAGTTTCACAATTACCTATTCTATTGTACCATAGAGTGTTCTGCAGAAAAAGAAAAAAATAAAAATTGTCAGAAAATATTAGCACTCACTTATTGACAGTGCTAACAATTGGTGCTATATTGTTTCTAGAACAAATCAACAGGAGGGAAAAGGATATGAATATTAATAAGTTTACCCAAAAATCCATGGAAGCAGTACAAAGCTGCGAGAAAATTGCTTATGAATATGGAAACCAGGAAATTGACCAGGAACATTTTTTTCTCAGCCTTCTTAGAATTGAGGACAGTCTGATAGAAAAGTTATTGGTGAAAATGGGAATCGAGGTCAAGGTATTAGAAGCCCAGATTATCGGTGCCATTGAAAAGAAATCCAAAGTTTCCGGAGGACAGATTTATATCAGCAATGATTTAAACAAAGTATTGATTTTTGCGGAAGATGAAGCCAAGAACATGAAAGATCAGTATGTGTCTGTGGAACATTTGTTTTTGGCATTGTTAAAAGAAGCAAAGAAAGAAGTAAAGGAAATCTTAAATGCCTTTGGAATCACCAGGGAAAGATTTTTGGAAAGTCTGGCTACTGTAAGGGGAAATCAAACTGTAGTTTCGGATAATCCGGAAGCCACCTATGATACTTTAAATAAATATGGTTATGATTTGGTGGAAAGAGCGAAAGAACAAAAATTAGACCCTGTCATTGGAAGGGACAGCGAGATTCGAAATACCATCCGTATTCTATCCAGAAAAACCAAGAATAATCCGGTATTAATCGGGGAGCCGGGGGTTGGTAAAACTGCAGTGGTAGAAGGATTGGCACAAAGAATCGTAAGGGGAGATGTACCGGAAGGATTAAAGGATAAGAGAATTTTTGCTCTGGATATGGGAGCCTTGGTAGCAGGAGCAAAATACAGGGGTGAATTTGAAGAACGTCTAAAGGCTGTGTTAGAAGAAGTAAAGAAAAGTGATGGGGAAATCATTTTATTTATTGACGAGCTTCATACTATAGTGGGTGCAGGGAAAACAGACGGTGCCATGGATGCAGGAAATATGTTAAAACCAATGCTTGCAAGAGGGGAATTGCATTGTATTGGGGCTACGACATTGGATGAGTACCGGATGTATATTGAAAAGGATGCAGCATTGGAACGAAGATTTCAACCGGTGTTGGTAGAAGAACCTACAGTGGAAGATACCATTACGATTCTTAGGGGATTGAAAGATCGTTATGAGGTATATCACGGGGTTAAGATATTAGACAATGCTTTGATTCATGCAGCAGTGCTTTCGAATCGGTATATTTCAGACCGTTTCCTTCCAGATAAGGCTATTGACCTGGTGGATGAAGCTTGTGCCATGATTAAGACAGAGTTAAATTCCATGCCTACAGAAATTGATGATATTCAAAGAAAAATCATGCAGTTAGAAATTGAAGAGGCTGCTTTAAGAAAAGAAACGGACCATTTAAGCAAGGAGCGATATGAGGAATTAGAGAAAGAACTTGCTTCCATGAGAGAAGAATTCTCGAATATGAAGGCAAAATGGGACAATGAAAAGGCTTCCGTGGAAAAAGTTCAGAAAATCAAAGAAGAAATCGAAAAAATCAACAGTGAAATTGCCATTGCCCAGCGTAATTATGATTTAGAGAAAGCGGCCCAGTTACAATATGGAACACTTCCGGATTTAAAGAAAAAATTAAGTGAAGAGGAAGAAAAGATAAAAAGTCAGAATTATTCTCTGATTCACGAAAAAGTTACCGAAGAAGAAATTTCAAAAATTGTATCCAGATGGACCGGTATTCCGGTATCAAAATTAACAGAATCAGAAAGAAATAAGACCTTGAATCTGGATAAGGAACTTCATAAACGGGTCATGGGGCAGGATGAAGGCGTGTTAAAAGTAACAGAAGCCATTATTCGTTCTAAAGCAGGAATCAAAGACCCTACGAAGCCAATCGGTTCTTTCTTATTCTTAGGACCTACCGGTGTTGGTAAAACAGAACTTGCAAAAGCGTTGGCACAGAGTCTCTTTGATGACGAGAATAATATGGTTCGTATTGATATGTCCGAATATATGGAGAAACATTCCGTGGCACGTCTCATTGGAGCGCCTCCGGGATATGTAGGTTACGAAGAAGGAGGACAGCTTACAGAAGCAGTGCGAAGAAAGCCATATTCTGTTATCTTATTTGATGAAATTGAAAAGGCGCATAAGGATGTATTTAATGTACTTCTTCAGGTGTTAGATGATGGTCGTATTACGGATTCTAAGGGAAAAACTGTGGACTTTAAGAATACCATATTGATTATGACTTCCAATATAGGATCTTCCTATTTGTTAGAAGGTATCGATGAAAATGGAGAAATAAAAAACGAGGCTCAAAATATGGTAATGGAAGAATTAAAACTTCATTTCCGCCCTGAATTTTTGAATCGTTTGGATGAAACCATTCTATTTAAGCCTTTAACCAAAGACAATATCACCGGCATCATAGACCTTTTGATGGAACAGATGAATCAGCGGTTAATGGATAAGGAATTAAAGGTGGAATTAACCAAAGAGGCAAAGGATTACATCGTGGAACAAGGTTACGACCCGGTTTATGGCGCAAGACCATTAAAGAGATATCTGCAAAAATATGTGGAAACTCTGGTAGCACGGCTAATTTTATCTGATGAAATTTCCATGGGAAGTATCATTGAAATCGCGTTGGAAGAAAATCAGCTTGTGGCAAGAAAAAAATAAGAATAGAATTTAGCAGGGAAAAAGAATAGAATTTAGCAAGGAAAAAATAAGAATATATTTGTAAAAGTGTAAGATACTAAGAACAAACCAAAATGATTTACGATTTTAATCAGTGAAATATGGTAATGCAGGGGAAGTCGTGAATCAGTGCGGATAAGATTTAGAAGGAGTGAAAAGGTTGAAGGTATTTTACACTTTTTACAAGTATATGTTTTTATTTCTGATAGGTGGATTTAGCTATTATTTCATAGAAATAGCATTTAGAGGATACTCTCATTTTTCTATGATTATTTGCGGGGGATTGGCTTTTGTATTGTCAGGAGCCTTAAATCAATGGTCTCATTTTGAAATGTCTTTAATCAGTCAGATGTTTTTATCCATGGTGATTATTACGGGATTAGAACTGGTTACGGGATTAATTGTAAATGTCTGGTTGCAATTAAATGTCTGGGATTATTCTGCAATGCCATATCAGTTTATGGGACAAATCTGCCTGCTTTATTCGGTTCTTTGGATGGCATTGTCTTTGGTGTGCATTTTCGTGGATGATTTGTTAAGATGGAAGATATTCAAAGAAGAAAAACCGAGGTATAAAATTCTATGATATGGGGTTTGAGGGGAAAGTGTGATGCATTTTTAAAGATTAGAGAAAAAAATTTATTTCAGCATCATTTAGGAAGAAGTAAAATGAAAAAGGAAAGGTCGGATGGAAGGTCCGACCTTTTATATAATTATGAAAAATGAGAAACTATGTAGTGAGTTGGATGATTTTCATGCCTTTATATAATCTGGTATATAAACTGCGTTCATCTGTATATAACAAAATACTATATCCATCCCGGATTACATATGCATATTTATTTTTACTTTCGAAAATATATAAAACTTCATCCACGTTAAGAATTTTAGCTTTTTCTTTTCCTAGGGCAGGATCAATAGGTACGAGTTTATATTTTTTAATTGCCTGTTCTAATGTCATATGAATCCCTTCTTCCTCAAATGAATCATAGTAATAAACAAAATACCCTTGTTTTTTTCTTACTTTTATTATATTGTAAGAAAGTAACAAAGTCAATTTGGGAAAAGATACAAATTGACAGTCTTGAAACGGAAATAAGCGGATTTTATATTGTGGAGATTAAACAAAAGGAGGCACAAAATAATGCAAAATTCACAAAATTATCAAATAATTTTAGATAATATTCTTAATCGACTGACAGAAGAGAAGGTCGTTCCAAGACTTCTTTTGCATAGTTGTTGTGCTCCCTGCAGCAGTTATGTATTGGAATACTTAAGTCAATATTTTAAGATAACCATATTGTATTATAATCCGAATATTGGACCGGAAACAGAATACATGAGGAGAAAAGAGGAACAGATGGATTTTATTACCCGGTTTCCGGCTTCAAATCCCATTGATTTTTTAGATTGTGACTATGAACCTATGGAATTTTTTGAAAAGGTTAAGGGAAAGGAACATCTTGGGGAAAAAAGTGAACGTTGTTATGCCTGTTACGAGCTTCGGTTAGAAGAAACGGCAAGGGCTGCTAAAAAGTTGGGATTTGATTATTTTACCACCACGTTGTCTATTAGTCCTCACAAAAATGCCAAATGGCTGAATGAAATCGGAGAATCTTTAAGTAGAGAGTATAATGTGAAATATTTATTTAGTGATTTCAAGAAAAAGGGAGGATATTACCGCTCCACAGAATTGGCAAAAGAATATGGATTGTATCGTCAGGATTATTGTGGCTGTGTTTTTTCAAAACAGGAACGGGAACAATTTCAGGATTTAAAATCAGCAGAAAAATCGGCAGAAAAATCTGGGAAAGGTTCTACTTCACATTAAGATAATTTTAGGTTATAATGAAGCGAATGAAAAGATAAGGAGTAGTAAAATGGCAGGATCTATTTATGGTAATATATTTCGGATTTCAACATGGGGAGAATCTCATGGAAAAGGTGTAGGGGTGGTAGTAGATGGTTGTCCCGCAGGGCTTTCCTTATGTGAGGAAGATATTCAAAAGTACCTGGACAGAAGAAAACCAGGTCAATCAACCATGACTACTTCCAGACAGGAAGATGATAAGGTGGAAATATTATCCGGTGTTTTTGAAGGAAAAACTACAGGTACTCCAATTTCCATGGTTGTATTTAATAAATCACAGCGTTCCGGGGACTATAGCGAAATTGCAAATTGTTATCGCCCGGGGCATGCGGATTATACTTTTGATGAAAAGTATGGATTTCGTGATTATCGGGGAGGCGGTCGCTCTTCAGGAAGAGAAACCATAGGAAGAGTTGCAGCCGGAGCTATTGCAGCGAAGATATTAGAAGAAATGGGAATCAAGGTATTTGCTTATACAAAATCCATCGGTGAAGTTGAGATGGATTATGACCGTTTTGATTTAGAAGAATGTATGCAAAATCCAATATTTATGCCAGATAAAATCGCAGCGAAAGAAGCAGAAGAATACATAGCGAATCGGAAGCGAGAACTGGATTCAGTCGGTGGTGTAGTGGAATGTGTGGTTCAGGGGGCACCGACTGGTCTGGGAGAAACTGTATTTGAAAAATTGGATGCAAATCTTGCAAAGGCTATTGTTTCCATTGGAGCTGTGAAGGGAGTTGAAATCGGAGCAGGATTTCAGGCGGCGAAAATGTTTGGCTCTCAAAATAATGATAATTTTGAATATAAAGATGGAAGAATTCAAAAGTGTACCAATCATTCCGGAGGCATTTTAGGTGGAATGAGCGATGGTTCTGATATTATAATCCGTGCAGCATTTAAGGGGACACCATCTATTTATAAAGAGCAAAGTACAGTAAACAAGCAAAATGAGAACATAAAAATTGCCATTAAGGGAAGGCATGATCCGGTGGTGGTTCCAAGGGCGGTGGTAGTAGTAGAAATGATGACAGCGATTACGGTTTTGGATCTGTTGCTCATGAATATGACTGCAAGAATGGATCGAATTAAGAAGTTTTATGGAGAGGATTTCTGAAAATAGTTCCTTAGATACTGTTTCTGTGTGGATGGTAATGAGTTTGTGAAATTTTTATTAATTCTTTGGAATACTCTTGTTATTATTTTCGAAATCTGATAAAATGAAAAAGTTATGTAACAGTGAAATGATAGATTGTAAACCCTTGTATTTAAGCAAGTTACAAGGAGTTTATAATGAGAGCACATGGGACTTTTTGATGTTAGGAGACATATGTATAAGATAATAAAAAAGGACGGCAGAGCCAAGAGAGCGGAAGTGACTACGGTTCACGGAGTGATACAGACTCCGGTATTTATGAATGTAGGAACTGCAGCAGCCATAAAAGGTGCAGTATCTGCCATTGATTTAAAGGAAATTAAGACACAGGTAGAATTATCGAATACCTACCATTTGCATGTAAGACCTGGAGATGAAATTGTCAAGAAAATGGGTGGTCTTCATAAATTTATGAATTGGGACAAACCGATTTTAACCGATTCCGGTGGATTTCAGGTATTTTCTTTGGCAGGATTACGCAAGATAAAGGAAGAAGGCGTATATTTTCAATCTCATGTTGACGGAAGAAAGATTTTTATGGGTCCGGAAGAAAGTATGCAGATACAGTCCAATCTGGCATCCACCATTGCCATGGCCTTTGATGAATGTGCACCTCATCCTTGTACCAGAGAGTATATGGAAGATTCGGTTGCCCGAACGGTCAGATGGCTTGAGCGTTGTAAAAAAGAAATGGATAGGCTGAATTCCTTGGAAGAAACCATAAACAAGAACCAATGGTTATTTGGTATTAATCAAGGTGGCGTGTTTGAGGATATCCGGATTGAGCATGCAAAAAGGATTTCTGAAATGGATTTAGAGGGTTATGCCTTAGGTGGGCTGGCAGTAGGGGAGTCCCATGAGGAGATGTATCATATCATTGAAGAAACGGTACCGTATCTGCCGGAAAATAAACCGACTTATTTGATGGGAGTAGGAACGCCGGCGAATATATTAGAGGCGGTAGACCGTGGCGTAGACTTTTTCGACTGTGTATATCCTAGCCGAAATGGAAGGCACGGACATGTTTATACGAATCAAGGTAAGTTGAATTTATTCAATGCCAAATACGAAACCGATGATCGTCCTATTGAAGAAGGATGTGGATGTCCGGCATGCAGGAACCACAGCAGGGCGTATATCCGACATTTATTAAAGGCAAAGGAAATGTTGGGAATGCGTTTATGTGTTTTGCATAATTTGTATTTTTACAATACCATGATGGAAGAAATTCGTCTTGCCATTGAAGAACAAAGATATCAAAGCTATAAAAAGTCTAAATTAGAAGGCTTTGAAAGTGGAAATAACTAAGCTCATTGGCGAATTTGATTCGTGAATGATGAAAGAAAGAAAAAAGAAAGATGAGGAAATGAAATGACAAACATGATTTTGACAGAAACTGCTACAACAGGAGCCGCTACAGCAGGTCCTGGTGACTGGATTACTTTAATTGGATTGGTTGTATTCTGGGGTGTTTTACTTTACTTTATGTTTATCCGTCCACAGAAGAAACAACAAAAAGCAATGATGGCATTACAGGCAAGTATCCAACCGGGGGATAGTATTGTAACCACTTCCGGATTTTATGGTACTGTAATTGTAGTAGAGCCAGAAAACAGCATGGTAATTGTTGAATTTGGTAACAATAAAAACTGCCGTATTCCAATGCAGATGGCTGCTATTGCAGAAGTAGAAAAGGTAAATGAACCAAAGGAAGAAAGCAAAGAAAAAAGCAAATAAAAAACAGTTTCAGTTCCTTATACAGTGGTAAGATAACGCAAGGAACGGAAATGAATGAAAATAAAAAAGAATGTCTTCATATTTTTGATGACATTCTTTTTTTGATGATTTTCTAGGTCTGTGCCTGCAATCTTGCTTCTTTTATGTTTTGCAACAATTCATAAGGAACGAATAAATTTCCCCTACCTTTTCCGATGGAAATATCAGGTTTGTTGCTTCCGTGAAAATCAGAACCGCCACTGATTAACAGTTTTTTGGAAAGAGCCATGGATTTTAAATAGGAACTTTCCAAAGCATGATTAGAAGAGTGATATACCTCTACGCCTTCTAGGCCATATTTGATAAGAGAGTCCAGCAAGGAAGAAATCTGTTGATAACCTAGGTGGTATAACATAGGATGAGCAAGAAAAGCCATTCCTCCGGCTCTTTTTATGACACCGATTATATCTTTTGGCTCCAGCTTAGGACGAGGAACGAAAAAAGGACAATTGGAATTCAGATATTTCTGGAATGCCTGATCTTTGGTAGTTACAACTCCTAGTTCAAGTAATGCACGGGCAAAATGGGCTCGGGTGATTACGGTATTTGGATTCCCGGCATATAGCATTTCTAAAGTAATTGGAATTCCTGCATGATTAAATTTTTCTATCATAGAAAGATTTCGCTTCTTACGATTTTCTACCAGCATATGAAAATTAGTTAATAGTTCTTCGTTGGTTTCATCTAGAAAATATCCAAGAATATGAATTTCAGTATTTTGATAGTGGCAGGAAAATTCGGAACCTACGATAAGTTCAAGGTTATGAATTTCGGCGGCTTTTTTTGCTTCTTTGATACCTGCAACAGTATCATGATCTGTCAGGGCGATGGCGCTAAGGCCGGCTTCTTTGGCTGCAAGAATGACTTCAGTCGGGCTATAGGTTCCATCGGAAGCATTTGAATGAAGGTGTAAATCAATTTGTTTCATATTCGTACCGTAATGTGTAAAAAAACACATTCCTTTCTTTCGCATTTAGTTTTAACAGCGCAGATGAGGGAAAATACTGTTTCTTGCTGTTAGTATATCAAAAAAAATGGACAAAAAAAAGGCTAAAAAAATGTTAAAAAATATTTAAAACTATTAAAAATGAAAAATATTTAAAATTTATATTGACAAAAATGATATTATAAATTAAACTCCTATTATAGTTTACATCTTAAAACTCAATGATTCATGAAAGAAATTAGTGAATCATCTCGGTTAAATTCTAAATCATAATGATTCAGACAGGGGAACCTCCCGGATAAATTCTAAATCATAATGATTCAAGTTGAGGAACTTTCCAGTTAAATTCTAAATCATAATGATTCAAGCTGGGGAACCTCCCGGTTATGTTCTAAATCATAGTGATTCAAGTTAAGAATCATCATGGAATAAAGTTATTTTATCCAGACATTATTTTGAATGATGAAATCTTATTTAAAACAGCAAAAGTATTAAAAAAATAATACCTGAAGGAGGTGTATCGGTGCGTTATATTGCCTGTGCTCAAACGGATAAAGGCAAATCAGAATCGATAAATGAAGATTGTATCGCTTATTTTTCAAAAGTTCAAAACGAAAATAAAATTCTTTTATTAATCGTATGTGATGGTGTTGGTGGTCTGTCCTATGGTGAGGTTGCCAGCCATTGTCTGGTTCACGAATTTCGACGTTGGTTTTCTCTTTTAGATGAACGAATATTTCAAAACAAAAAATGGGAAGATCAAATCATAGAACAGTGGAACTCGCTGTTATTTCATGCAAATCAAAAGCTAAGACAAGTAGGAAAGCGGCATTACAGTATGATAGGAACTACGTTGTCCTCTTTGATTCTATATAAGAACACCTATGTTCTGTTTCATATAGGAGATTCCAGAGTATATAAAATTAAGCATTTTGTCCGGGTTATCAGTAAGGATCATACTTTGTATGAAAAAAATAAAAAAGAATTTTTTTATGGATTTCATAATAACAAAGAAAAAGAAAAACATATTTTAACTCAATGTGTTGGGGTGACATCCGGACTTAGGCCATATGTCAAAGTCGGAAGAGTAACAAAGAATACTAACTTTTTATTATGTAGCGATGGTTTTTATCAGAAATTAAAAAAGAAAGAGATAAAGATGTATTTCTCTCCAAAACATTGTAGAAGGAAAGAAAGAATCAGGTATGCCCTTCGAACTTGTATAAAATTGGTAAAGGAAAGAGAGGAAATGGACAATATTTCAGCGGTGGTGGTAACATGCAGATAAAAAAATATAAACTTCTCAGAAAAATTGGGGAAGGGGGATGTTCGGAAGTCTTTTTGGTTGAGGATCAGGTCCTTCATAAAGTCTGGTTAATGAAAAAAATATGGAAAACAGATGCCAAAGGAAAGGAATACGAAAAAGAAATGGAACTTTTAAAGAATCTTTCGCACCCTGCGATACCAAGAGTAGTAGAATTTTTTTATGATGAAAAGGCGAAATATTATATTTTAGACTATATACAAGGGGAAACTCTACGGGATGTGATGAAAAGGGGAAAAATTACAAAGAAACAGATAGAACGATGGTTGACGGAATTGATGGAAATACTTGTTTATTTACATAATAGGAAGCCGGCAATTTTTTATGGAGATTTAAAACCAGAGAATATTATTGTTGGAAAACAAGGAAATATTAGTCTGATTGATTTTGGTTCCGCTTCTTTGGTTACGGAAAGTGTAACGAAAAGTTATGGAACGAAAGGCTATGCAGCTCCAGAGCAATACTGTGGGAAAAGTGGGAAAATTTCTTTGGATATTCGAAGTGATATTTACAGTTTGGGACAGGTTTTCTTTGAGCTTTTTACAGGAGAATTGTATGAAGAAGGAAAAAGTGACTACCAAAAGGTGCCGAGAGAATATCGGACGTTTTTAAAAAAAGCACTAGAGTCTCAGAAGGAGAAAAGGTACCAAAGTATAAAAAAAATGCAACAAGACCTGGGAAGATTAAAGGAAAAAGAAAGAAAAAGAAAAGGAAAAGAGGGAATAAAGGTATTGATTTTTCCTGTTTTTGCTTTAGTTGTTGCATGCATGTCAATTTTCTTTCAAAGTGGACAAAAAGTAGCATTATCTGAGACAAAGGATCAATATGAAACTATGGTAAACAAGGCAGTCCAATGCAGGATGGAAGGAAGGTATGAAGAGGCATTTTCGTTGCTATATGATTGCATTACCCAGTATCCTTTAGAGGAAAAAGGATATATTGAATTTTTTTCTCTTGCCAGAACGGAATTAAAAAAGGGAAATATTGATTATGTTGCGGAAGGAGTCATAGAGAATGCAGAGGGAGAAATTCTATATCAGGAGGATGTTGCATATGCCATAGGAACCTATTATCTGGCAAAGCAAAAATATCAGAAGGCATTTATATATTTTTCAAGGTTGTCGAACTTAGAAATAGGCAGCAAAGCTTATTATTTTAAGGAAATATCAGGATGTCTGGTGAATTCGGATTTATCATTAAGTGAATTAAAAGAAGTTTTAACAGGGTTCCGGGACATCACAATGGAAGAATCTGATTCTATGGACCAGATGTTTCAGATTCAAATGTTAAACCAGGTTATTTTAACTTATTTTTCTAAGGACGCGGATATGCTTAAAATGGTAGAAAGCAACTGTGAATGGATGATATTAGAAGGTGGAGAAAGACTGGACGAAGAGGATTTATTTTTGTGTTATGAGCAGTTAGGAAATGCTAGAAAAGAGCTGGGAAGTCTTTGCGAAGAGACTGAAAAGGAGCAAAAGATATTATATTTTGAGGAGGCGGTATCAGCATATTTTAAGGCAATTCAATATTGTGGGGAATCAGCAAATGAAGTAGAAGGGAAAATATGTGATATTGGAAAATTATATCATGAGATGCAGGAATATGAGAAGGAACATGAAATTTATTCCCAGGGAATTTACATTCTAGGGGAAAATGCAAATGAAATTTATTGCATATTCTTAAATCGGTTAATGGAACAATATCAGGAAATTACAGAAGATAGTATAAGAGAGAAGATACAGGAAGTAATTGAAACTGGAAACCAATTAAACTTATTAAAGGGAAATCAACGATGGAATATGTTGATTCAAACAGCAAAGGAAAGAGGTATTTATGAAGAAAAACAATAGTAGAAAATTAATTTTGGCAGCGGTGTTATTTTTTTCAGGTGGAATAATATTACCATTAGGAAAACAGGAAATAGTAAATGCGGCTCAGGAGAATCAGATAGAACAGGAAGGAGAAGATTTAGGAGACGTAAGTGAAACGACGAATAAGGCAGAGAACATAGACGAAACAGGGGAAAATGCGAAGGATGAAACAGAGGACGAAAGGAAAGAAATAGCTGGAAATGAAGAAAATGAGGAAAATACGAAAGAAGAAACAGAGGGAGAAACACAAGAGGATATAGAAGAAGAGGCTGGAGAAGAAACAAAGGGAGAAACACAAAAGGATACAGGAGAAAAGCTTGGAGAAGAAATAAAGGGAGAAACACAAGAGGATACAGGAGAAAAGGCTGGAGAAGAAACAAAGGGAGAAACGAAAGAGGATACAGAGGAAGAGACGGGAGAAGAAACAGAAAAGGATACAGAGGAAAATATAGAGGAGGATATAGGAAAAGTTACAAAAGAAAATACAAAAGAAGAAGTGACGGAAGAAAAAACAGACGAATCCGAAGAAGACATAGAAGAGGTGGGAATTGGGGAAACGGTAGAAAACGAGAAAGAAGCGAACACGGAGGAAGAATTAGAGAAAGGTTCGGCTGAAATAATAGAAAAAGAAGAAAATGAGAGTGAAATAAAATGGGGGGAAGGGGCAGAAACAGAAAAGATCGAAAATGAGGTGATAAAAGAAGAAAAGGATGAGAATGCGGAAATAAATGATAAAGATTTAGGCGAACAGGTAGAGGTAGGACAAAAAGAGGAGAAGGTGGAAGATACAGAACCTGTTGTGAAACCTGCAAAAAGACCAGAAAATGTCATGGTTCATCAGGTTAACTTATCTACGGGAATACCAAAACAAAAGGATGAAATATCAATGATACAGGAACAACAGAATCTGGCAGAAAAAGTGGAAACAAAGGAAATTGCAAGTCAGGAAGAAATAGATGAAAATGTCTGCGTTGAAGTAACAAATGATTTTAGGTTACCAGTTGCCAGTATTGAACGTCTTGAAAACAAGGAAGGTGAAAATGGGCTTCGGTTTTATTACCAGATGCAGGATGAGAATTTAGTGGAACATCAGATTAGGGTATTTTATAATTCTGATGGAAAAGAAGATCTAATTTTGGAAGAAAAGGAGATGGCAAAAGGCGAGTTATGTTTTACTGAGGAAGGAAATTATCTGGTTTATCTTTACACAAAGGATGAATTGGGAAATGAAAGCAGACTTTATCAAAACTATACGGTAGGTTCGTTTGATTTAAAAATGGAAGAATTAGATAAATTTAAAAACCAAAAAATAGAAATAGAAGATATGGAAGTGTTGTTAGAGGATGTGTTTGAAGGAAGTAATGTGGCAACTTATCAGCTATATATAAATGGGGAACAGTATAACAAAGAAGCATCCAAAATTCCGGAGGGAAAATGTATTTTAACCATAGAAATGGAAGATACTTATGGAAATTCAGGACAAAAAACCATTGAGATATTTGCAGAAAATACAAAAGCAAAGGAAGTAATACAGGAAACTCGGAATCAGGAGCAAAGTTATGATAAAACATCTGAAGGAGAGAAGGTAGATGAAATTCCGGAAGAAATAATATTAGATAGAGAAATTGGTGTGGATGAGGGAAGTGGTGTACAAAATGAAAACAGAAAGAAAGATACCTATGCTCAAAGTGAAAAAAAAGATTCCAGCTTACCGGTTCAAGTAGCTGGAATCGTAGGAAGTCTATTGAGTGGTGCTTTGGTTTTGTTTAGAAGAATCAAACATTAGTTGTTGGAGTAAAGATTCATAAACCGAGGAACTATTATTTTTCCAATTATCACAGATGGTAATGGCCTGCTCCTTTGTTACCACATTTAATTTGATTTCCATTAACGTGCTTGTACGTTCTTTTACTGCACAACGTACAAGATATTCGGTCTCGGATTCAGGAAAATATTCTGCAATAATCTCAACTTCTTTTCGTAGCTGATATTTATTTTCATTAAAGAAGCTAAGAATGTCTTCTTTGATAGGAGCAGAAATTTTATATTCAAATAAATTTAATGTTTCAATGCCATCCGGTGTAAGCTCATAATGTGAAGTATTCCGGATAGTTTCGTAGGAAATCAATCTGCTCTCAATTAGTTCATTAATTGCAGTTTGTATCGTAAAATAATCGGTATAACCTTTTCCTATGATGAATTGGGATAGTTGGGAATTGGTTAACGGAAAATCTACTTTATTTAACATGTAAAGAATGATTAGTTTATATAATGTCAATGCATCATTCATATAAAGTCTCCTTTTTTATAGTCAAGTGAAAAAATGTGTTTCAGGGATTCGTCACAAATTCAGGTAGAAAATACTATGGCTCATATTCCATTCCCTGATAAATGTGAAAAAGTTTACATTTTTGATGAATGGTATTTAATACAAGGCGTTTGTTTAGACTGAAGCGAGGGGCAATTAATAATTCCTTAGGGCCATCGCCGGTCAGTCGGTGGATTACAATATCTTTTCGTAAATTTTTTATACAAAGTAAAATCAAATCAGTATAGCTTTCTAAATCAAACGTAAAAAAAGGGTGTTCTTCATAAATCTGAGCCAAATCAGTACCTTTCAAAATGTGCAGCATAGATAGTTTCACACCTTTAATTGGAAGAGTATTGATATATTGGATGGATTCAAGCATCATTTCTCGGGTTTCACCAGGTAAACCTAGGATAAGATGGACCACAATCTCAATATTGGCATCCGCAAGACGGGTAACACAGTCCTGAAATGTGGAAAGTGGATAACCACGCCGGATGAATGCTGCTGTTTTGTCATGAATCGTTTGAAGGCCTAATTCTATAATCACAGGTTTTTGTTTGTTTAGTTTCTTTAATAATTCTAAAGTTTTATCAGGGATACAATCAGGCCTTGTTCCAATAGAAAGTGCTACTATTTCATCAGAGGATATGGCTTCTGTAAAAATTTTTTCAAGATAATCATAGGGCGCATATGTATTGGTAAAAGCTTGAAAATATGCAATAAACTTTTTGCAATCTGTTTTATTTTGGAGTAGTTTTTTTCCTTCATTAATTTGTTCTGTAATAGATAAATCAGGTGAGGAGGCAAAGTCGCCGGAGCCTCCTTCACTACAAAAAATACATCCCCTGGTACCCAATGTTCCGTCGCGGTTTGGGCAGGTCATTCCACCATTTAGTGAAATTTTGTATACTTTTTCGTGAAAACGTTCTTTTAAATATTGGTCGAAGGTATAAAAATAAGGTTGTCGTTTCATAATGCTAAGAAAAAATATGAGCTTTTATAACACGGCTGGCAATTTCTGAGACCCTTCTTTAGGAGGGGCGGTATGATTTTGGGGACAGATAACATAAGAATCTTTTCATTGGTAGTCATATTGAATTCGCCTTTCTGTGATTACATTTTATCATAAGTTACATTCTATCACGAAAATATGGGATAAGCAATAATATAAAAATAGAAAAATGTTTACCAAAAAAAAAAACTGTGTTACAATAGCAAAAGTACATAGATTCTTTTGATGCTCATCTATAGATTCTGGCAATTCGCCAAATATATTTAGGGACTCTGACGAAGAAAGGAAAGCAAATGGAATACGAAAAGCTTACATTAAATGAACTAAGAAATATTGCAAAAGAAGAAGGAATAAAAGGAATTAGTGGATTGAAGAAGTCTGATCTAATTGAGTTGTTGAATCGAAAACAGGAAGATTTGAAAAAAGAATTAAAAGAAGATACAACAAAAGAACAAACAAAAGAGCAAAAAAAAGAAGTATCTGTGAAGAATGAGAAAAATACAACCTATTCAACAACAGAGAATATTCAGGCTGGTGAAGAAGATAAGAACACTGAGTCATCAAAACCTGTATACTGGGCAGTAAAGGAAGAGCCTAGCAAGGATGAAACTGCCAGAAGACTTGTATATCAAAAGTCTATCGAGCAAGGAAGAAAGATAAAGAATAATAACGAAGAAGAAAAAGACATCTCTGAATTGGATTCTGGTATAAAAGTACAGGGGATTTTGGAAGTTATGCCGGAAGGATTTGGATTTATAAGAAGTGCCAATTATTTACCGGGAGATAATGATGTTTATGTTTCTCCTTCACAGATTCGACGTTTTGGTTTAAAAACCGGTGATATTTTAGAAGGTAATACGAGAATCAAAACCCAAAGTGAAAAATTTAGTGCATTACTTTATATTACTGCTGTAAATGGAGAGAATCCTTTAAGTGCATCCCAAAGAAAGGGGTTTGAGGAACTTACTCCTATTTTTCCAAATGAAAGAATTCATCTGGATTATCCACATTGTCCTATTTCCATGCGTATCATGGATTTGGTTGCCCCAATTGGTAAAGGACAAAGAGGAATGATAGTGGCACCACCAAAGGTTGGAAAAACTACATTATTAAAACAGATTGCAACCAGTATTACAAAGAATTATAAGGATATAAAACTAATTGTTCTTTTGATTGATGAAAGACCGGAAGAAGTAACGGATATCAGAGAGGCGATTGAAGGAGAAAATGTAGAGGTAATATATTCAACTTTTGATGAGTCACCGGAACACCATAAACGTGTTTCCGAAATGGTGATTGAACGTGCAAAACGACTGGTAGAGCATAAAAATGATGTGGTAATTTTGTTAGACAGCATTACCCGTCTGGCGAGAGCCTATAATTTAGTAGTTCCAACCAGTGGAAGGGTATTAAGTGGTGGTCTTGATCCGGCAGCATTACAGATGCCAAAAAGATTTTTTGGTGCAGCCAGAAATATGCGTGAAGGCGGAAGTTTGACCGTGTTAGCTACAGCATTAGTAGAAACCGGAAGTCGAATGGATGAAGTGGTTTTTGAAGAGTTTAAAGGTACCGGTAATATGGAATTGGTATTAGATCGAGGTCTTTCGGAAAGAAGAATTTTCCCGGCAGTAGATTTGGCACGTTCCAGTACAAGAAGAGATGAATTGTTGTTACAAAAGGACGAGCAGGAAGTCATGGAGTTAATTCGAAGGGAGCTTTCCGGCGAGAAGAAAGAAGATGCAATTTCTGAAGTATTAAAGCTATTTGCAAGAACGTCAAATAATAATGAATTTATGGAATTGGTTCATAAGTCCTTAGGCAGAAGATAAAGGGGTTTAGATAGGCGTTAAGATATTTTTATGAATTTAGCAGTGTAAATAGTATAACTGAATTTTTATTGGAGTTTTGAAAATTGGATTTGGTTACGGGAATCATATCATAAAATAAATTTGTTTAATATTTAGTCCAGTAAAGAATTATCTACAAGATAATTTGTTAATTTTCACAATAGAAAAAATGAATTTTCAACTTGCATATAAAAAAAAAGTATGATATACTTAGAAAGCTGTTTAAAAACGACGATAAAGGTTCATAACAGCGAGCAGTTGCGGCTGTTTATGTCAGCCTATTTTATAATTAATCTACGAAGAGGTGAAAATAATGAAACAAGGAATCCATCCAGAATACTATCAGGCAAAGGTTGTTTGTAACTGTGGTAATGAATTCGTTACTGGTTCAACTAAGGAAGACATTCACGTTGAAATTTGTTCAAAGTGTCACTCATTCTATACAGGACAACAAAAAGCTACTCAGGCACGTGGTCGTATTGATAAATTCAACCGTAAATATGGAGTTAGCCAAGCAAACTAATCAAAATGATAGGTTGAGATTTTTGAAATCTCAACCTATTTTTTCGTTATGCTAGCACACCTGTTAAATAATAGAAAGGATTGGTATGAAATGAAAAGAACATCCATCGGTGGTCAGGCTTTGATGGAAGGAATTATGATGCGTAACGGCAACCAATATGCCATGACTGTTCGAAAGCCAGACCAGTCAATTGAAACAAAAGTGGAGAAAACGAAGAGTATTGGTGATGATTATCCGATATTAAAGGCTCCCTTTATCCGGGGAGTAGTTAATTTTGTAGAATCTTTGGTAGTTGGAATGAAAAGTTTAAATTATTCCGCATCTTTCTTTGAAGAAGAGGAAGAAGAAACAGAAGAAAAGATAGAGAAAACAAAAAAGAAAGAAACAACAGAAAAGAAAGAAAAAATAGAAGAGAAAGAAACAATAAAAAAGATAGAAACAACAGAGAAAAAGAACGGAAATCAAGGCAAGGAAGATGCAAAAAAAGAGGATTTGGAAACGTTGAAATCCGAGCAAGAGTCTAATTCGGAAAGTGAGAAAAAAACGTCAGAAGGCAGTAAAAAAATTACAGATGAAGAGAAGGAAAAAGCAAAAGAGAGTGCCTTTATGTTTGCTACCATAGCTATTTCTTTGGTAATATCCATCAGTTTATTTATGATAGCTCCATATCTAATTGCCAGTATTTTTGAACCAATGATTGACTCTGCGTTGGTGATGTCATTGTTGGAAGGCCTGATTAAAATCGGTATCTTTTTGGGATATATTGTACTAATTTCTAATATTAAAGATATTAAAAGAACCTATATGTATCATGGTGCAGAACATAAGACCATTAACTGCTTAGAAGCAGGGGAAGAGTTAACGGTAGAAAATGTGAAGAAGCATAGCAGGATTCACAAACGTTGTGGAACAAGCTTTTTAATTTTTGTTATTTTAATTAGCATTCTTTTATTTATGTTTATCAGGGTAGAAACAGTGGCACTTAGAATTATAGTGAGATTATTGTTGGTACCTGTTATTGCTGGAATTTCTTATGAACTGATTCGTCTTGCGGGAAGAAGTAATTCTAAAATTATAGGATTTCTAAGCAAACCTGGGATGGCAATGCAAAAAATCACAACAAAAGAACCGGATGATGACATGATAGAGGTAGCCATTGCGTCTGTAGAGGCTGTTTTTGACTGGAAACCTTATGTGGAAGCGGTCCGAAAGGGAGAAATCGAAGATTAATCATTGCAGGAAGTCAGATAATAAGCAAGACAAACTTATGTATGACATAGGTTGTGTTGTAGAAGTATAGTGACGGAATGGCTGTATGAAAGCAGGTAGAGGCATAAGGGGTGTCGATAATCTAGAAACAGGAGTGGGTTGAATGACTACTTGGAGGCAGGCATATAAAAAAGGACAAGATATATTGGAACAAGCAGAAATTACGGATAGTGCCCTGGATGCGAAGTATTTGCTGGAATATGTTACAGGAAAAGATTCGATTATATGGATTTTGGATGGTGAAAACGAGTTAAATGACCAGCAGGAGCAGCATTATAATGATGTAATTCGAAAAAGAGCCGGAAGGTATCCTTTGCAATATATCACGGAAAAACAGGAATTTATGGGATATTCCTTTTATGTGAATGAAAATGTGTTGATTCCCAGGCAGGATACGGAATGTCTGGTGGAAGAAGTGTTAAAATATAAGGATAGGATTTCTTCTATATTGGACTTATGTACTGGGTCAGGTTGTATTGGAATTTCAATTGAAAAAATGTCCGGAATGAAGGTGTCGTTGGCAGATATCTCAAAAAAAGCCTTAGAGGTTGCGAAAATAAATGGACAAAATTTAAATTCTAATGTAACATTAGTAGAAAGTGATTTGTTTGAAAATATAAGTGAGAAGTTTGATGCCATTGTATCAAATCCTCCGTATATCAAGAGTTCTGTTATTCCGGGACTCATGGATGAAGTAAAAAAATATGAACCAATGCTTGCTTTGGACGGAAAAGAAGATGGGTTATATTTCTACCGAAAAATCATTCGGGACGGAAAAGAGCATTTAAATCCAGGTGGAATGTTGTTTTTTGAAATTGGACATGACCAAAAAAAGGAAGTAATGGAGTGTATGGAAAAAGAAGGATTTGTTGAGGTTTATGGTGTTCAGGATTTAGCAGGACTAGACCGGGTTATAGTAGGAAAAGTGTAACAGGCAATTGTGAAACTAAAGTAGATAATAGCAAAAGTGTAATATATGAGAGTGATACAGGTATATAGTTTCGTAAATGTTGAAAAATAGATGAGAAAGGAAAAGAAAATATGTTTGATAAGTTAGAAAATACTGTGGATCGTTTTGAAATGATTTTACAAGAATTAAATGATCCGGATGTGGTAAACAATCAGGAAAGATTTCGGAAATTAATGAAAGAACAGACGGAATTATCTCCTATCGTAGAAAAGTATAAGGAGTATAAAGCAGCGAAACAAACCATTGAAGACAGTCTTTCTATGTTGGATGAAGAAAGCGATGAGGAAATGAGAGAGCTTGCAAAGGAAGAATTAAACGAAGCCAAAGCAGCTCAGGAAACTTTGGAGCAGGAATTAAAGATTCTTTTACTGCCAAAGGATCCGAACGATGATAAGAATGTTATTGTGGAAATTCGTGCCGGTGCCGGTGGAGATGAAGCAGCATTGTTTGCGGCTGAAATATATCGTATGTATGTTCACTATGCAGAAAGTCAACGCTGGAAAGTGGAAACTATGGAATTTGAAGAAATTGGAATCGGTGGCATGAAGAACGTAACCTTTATGATTACCGGTAATGGTGCTTATTCCAAGATGAAATATGAATCTGGTGTACACCGAGTACAACGTGTCCCTGAAACAGAATCCGGCGGACGTATCCATACTTCTACCATTACAGTAGCGGTTATGCCGGAAGCAGAAGAAGTTGACGTTCAGATTGATGAAAAAGATATCCGTATTGACGTAATGCGTGCATCAGGAAATGGTGGACAATGTGTAAATACCACAGATTCTGCAGTACGTTTGACACATTACCCATCCGGAATCGTAGTTTACAGCCAGACAGAAAAGTCTCAGTTACAGAATAAGGCAAAAGCATTTGCATTGTTAAGAGCAAAATTATATGATATCGAGTGCCAGAAAGCCCATGATGCAGAAGCAGAAGCAAGAAGAAATCAGATTGGTACCGGAGACCGTTCTGAAAAAATTCGTACCTATAACTTCCCTCAAGGTCGTGTAACGGACCATAGAATTAATCTTACTTTGTATAAGTTGGATAAGATTATGAATGGGGATATTCAGGAAGTACTGGATGCCTGTATTGCAGCAGATCAGGCGGCAAAGCTTGCTAAGATGCAGGAAGACTAGGGAAGATAGCCTAAGTAATGGTACTAGATTAAAAATTTGATAATGAGATGAAGAGCTTAAGTGCTTTACCTTGACGTTATGTAGTTGAGGTAAGGCATTTTTTGTATGGAGTGTAAATTGACAAAATGAAGTTTAAGTTATATAATGAATCGTATGTTATATAACGGTGTTATTTAAAAGATAAAAGATGATAATTAAAGGTGGATAGTCATGGGATACTGCAAATTACAGCTTGGTTGTATGCTTATTATTTTGTATATCATGTTCACAAATTATAAGGAGTGCAGTCGGATTAGGCAGAAGTTTAAATTGACACTATTTGATGGACTTTTGATATTAGGCATGGTCTGTGTTTTTTTCGACGGATTGACAGCATATACCGTCAATTATCTGGAAGAAGTGAATCAGAATCTCAATCGAATCTTCCATTTATTTTTTCTGATATGTATCGATTCGTTTATTTTCCTGCTGTTTTTGTATATGTTGTCCATAACATCAGGATTTCCCAAAAAAAAGAGTGACATATGGCTTTTATGTAGTCCATTTATGGTAAATATTTTAGTGGTTATCGTGAATATACCAACCCTGAAATATTATGAGGGTGAAATCAGTAATTATTCTATGGGTATTTCAGTGTACACCTGTTTTGCAATGGTGGGAATTTACGTTTTACTCAGTTTAATCATATTTTTCGGCCGTTGGAGATATATAGAAAAACATAAACGAAGTAGTGTTTTTACATATCTGTTTGTGTTGGCATGTATTACCGCTTATCAGATGTTTCATCCGCAGGCATTACTCAGCAGTATTGGTGTGACAGTGATTGTGTTGGGAGTATATATAAATCAGGAAAATCCGGCAGTGGAGGAATTGGCTAAATATCATGATGAAATGATTATGGGATTTGCTACGCTTGTGGAAAATAAAGATGGCAGTACAGGTGGTCACATTAAGAGAACTACAGCCTATGTTAGATTGCTGGCAGAAGAATTGCGAAACAGGGGATATTATAAAGATGTGTTAACAAAGGACTATTTGAAAAATTTGTATATGGCTGCACCTATGCATGATATTGGAAAGATTGCAGTTCCTGATCTTATTTTACAAAAGCCGGCAAAGCTGACGGAGGAAGAATTTGAAGCCATGAAGCTTCATACAGTGAGTGGTGGAAACATTATTCAGGAAACATTCGGACATTTACGAAATGAGCAATATACGCAAATGGCATACCAGGTGGCCCGTTTTCATCATGAAAAATGGAATGGAAAAGGTTACCCAGAAGGGTTGAAGCGAAAGGAAATTCCCTTGTGTGCCAGGATTATGGCAATTGCAGATGTGTTTGATGCCGTATCGGAAAAGAGATGTTACAGGGAGGCATTACCACTGGATAAGTGCTTTGAAATCATTCAGGAAGGCAGTGGACAGGATTTTGATCCGATGCTTGTAGAGGTGTTTCTGGATATCAGAGAAAAGGTAGAGGAGGCTCATAAAGGCATAAGCAATACATAAAATTTAGAGGGAATTGTTATGAGTAAGAATGTAGTGTGTCATATTTTATTTGGAAAAGGATGATTCATTTATGTCAGATGTTATGAAAGTTAATGGAATAGAATACACGATGATAAAATTGCTTGGGAAAGGAAAAGGCGGATATTCTTATTTGGTAGAAAGGAATAACTGCAAATATGTATTGAAGCAGATACATCATGAACCTTGTGATTATTATCAATTTGGAGATAAGATTCAAGCGGAGATAAAGGATTATGAAAGATTAAAAAAAATAGGTATTCGTATTCCTGAAATGATAGATGTGGATATTGCTGAGGAGAGAATTTTAAAAGAGTACATTGATGGAGAAACTATATTTGACATGGTAAAAAACGACCAAATGGAAGATATATTCATATCACAGGTAAAAGAAATGTGTGGGTTACTTTATCCGGAAAATACTAACATTGATTACTTCCCAACGAATTTTATTCCACAAAATGGTGTGTTATATTAAATTGATTTTGAATGCAATGAATATATGGAAGAGTGGAATTTTGAAAATTGGGGAATAAAATACTGGTCAAAGACGCCGGAGTTTATTCAGTATTTGAATGAGCATTCACTTTGAAATGAAAAGTAGAATTATGCGACTATAAATGTGGATTGATGCAGAGGATAGTCTCGAAGTTTGGTAAATATTAAAATTTGTAAAAATCGAACGATTTTATTGATAAAATCGTTCGATTTGTGTATAATATAATTGAAAAGAAAGATTCTCTTTTTATAACGATAAATAGTTGTTCTTTAAGAAAGGGGATTATGATATGTCTATTACCGCAACTGAATTGAAAATTAATCTTGGCAAATATCTTATGCTTGCAGAAACAGAGGATATTTATATTACTCGTAATGGAAAAGTTGTTGCAAAATTGTCGAACCCATATCAGGACAGAGTAGATGTTGC
>JBGVLX010000089.1:0-7661 GCA_045124495.1 Lachnospiraceae bacterium | reverse complement strand
GTTGTGTTTTTCATTTCTTCTGACAATACATCCGTTGCACTGTCTACTTCCTGTAAAAAGCCTTGAATGCTTTGGGTTTGAAGTAACTGATTCTGAACTGCCTGCGCAGTATCATTTGAACCTTGTGATACATCTTCCATGGCATTTTTGGTATATTCCGAAGCCTTTGTTAACTCCTCTAATTTACCATATATATCATCAATATTTTCTGTCATCTTCGCCACAATGGCAATGGTCTTTTGATACATTTCTTCAGACTTATTTTGTTCCTCTTTTACCGCCTCTAATTTCTGCTGACTATTTTTATTTAATACATCTGACAATGCCACAGAAAAGATTCCCATTAAAATCAACAAAATAATTTGAATTTCTGCACTTGCAGTATTCACATACCCCATAGTACCGGTACTGGCACCTATGGCTACCTGTATCACATTTAATGCTACAACAATCACGTTCATTTGTATGGCATATTTCTTATCATTAAATACAGATATCACCATTACCATAAGAATAATATAGGTAAAGGTAACAGAATTATGCGCTGTGAACAACAAAAATCCATAAAAAATCAAAAATCCGTACATCAACCAATATTTTATGGCTTTAGACTCCTTATTTTTCCTATAAAGAATCTGTTCTACAATAACCGGAACGGCTCCCGTTACAATAGTAATAAGAAAATACCATGGCTCACGGCTATGTTTTACAAAGGTTTCAATTGCATAGGCTACGATAAGAATCACTGCCATCACTGTATGACAGGTCAATGCATAAAAATTATTGCGTGATTTTTCTGTAGTTTTACTCATATAGTTTCTCTCTTTCTAAATATTTTAACCGCAAGAATTCCGAAACGGAATCTTTGCCAATTGATGAAATTATTTTACAACATCTGATAAAAAATGTCGAGAAAAATAACTAAAATAAACCCAAAAAAGAAGTCCATTGTTACTGTTCACTCAGCAACCTGACACTTGCTGTCAGATTACGTAATAGCATAATTCAGGGGGGTTTTGTGCTTCGCGAAGCGAATTTGCATGCAGAAACCAATACTTCACTGTTCACGTGTGAACAGTTACAGTCCATTTTCCCTTGCTCCTGCACGCAAATATTTATGTATCGGATTTCGTTTCATGCCCGGCACACAAAACAAACGGAACCCCGTTTCATACAAGATTCCGTCCATTTCAATTATTTTCTTCTACTTTTTCCTTCTAATTCCATCTTCAACTGCTTTGCCATTACATTAAAAATATTCCAACACCATCAAAAACAATACTTGTTTCAAGGACTCATTAATCATGCCTTCTTACCTCATCCTGAATGATTTTTCCATCCTCAATCCGGATGATTCGGTCTGCCATATTCGCAATCTCTATATCATGAGTAATCAATACCAGGGTCTGGGAGAATTTTTCAAGGGATTTTTTTAGTAAACTCAATACTTCATAGCCATTTTTCTTATCCAGATTTCCCGTTGGCTCATCTGCGAAAATGATGGATGGACGATTGGCAAGTGCCCGACCAATGGCAACTCTTTGCTGCTGACCTCCGGACAACTGGTTTGGTAAGTGATTTCTTCTTTCTTCCAATCCCAAGGTCTGAATGATTTCATTGATGTATGCCTCTTCCGGTTTTTTCCCATCCAAGGATAATGGCATCTTAATATTCTCTTCCACTGTTAAAATTGGAAGTAAATTATATTCCTGAAAAATAAATCCTACTTTTCTTCTTCGAAGAATAGACCTTTTTTCATCCTTTAAAGAATAAACATCTTCCCCATCAATCAATACTCTACCCTTAGTAGGAGCATCTACACCACCTAATATATGTAACAAAGTGGATTTTCCTGAGCCGGATGCTCCTACGATAGCCACAAACTCCCCTTTTTGAACGGTTAAACTAATGTCATTTACCGCCACTACTTTGGTTTCATTTTCTCCATAAACTTTTAATAAATGTTCTGCTTTTAATATTTCCATGATTCTATTCCTGCCTTTCTTATTTTCATTAGAATGTCAGGAAATAAGAACGCACCGTTTACTGAAATACCTAAGACGAAATCGTATTTTCTTACTTCCTTGACACTTATGGACTCCTTGGACATTCTTGTCCTTCCACCATCTAATCTTATGATAACATAAAAAACTTACATCTTCGTGAATCAAAATCTTACAGTTTTGTAAGGCAAAAAATTCATGCTACTGTTTTGTGTAAACAATAACAAATCAAAGCCAGCCTTGTAAATACCCCTTACAAGACTGGCCCTGATTCTATAATATATCAATATTTAATTTAAAAGAGCAGTATCAAAAAAGCTCCACCAAAATGTTATTCTATCTTTTTTACATAACGTTCAATCACACAAGTATGTTTTTTTGTCATTTTATCATAATTAATTCCCACCAATAACATATTTCCCTGGTATTCCTTTAAGCTTTCCACATATCTTTTCTCTTTTATCTGGGCAATGGCTCCTTCTGCTGATTTATCATATTTTAATTCTACAATTATGGCAGGCTTATCAGAACATTTCCTCGGAATATACACCACATCTGCAAAGCCTTTTCCGGTTGGAAATTCTCTGACTCTGATATATTCATTCATTGCATAATAATATGCCAGGGAAATGACACAACTTAATGAATTTTCATCGTTGTAAGTTAAAATGGAAGTATTCTCACTATGAACTCTATCTATCATTCCGGCTACTTTTTCTGCATCCCCATTCCACGTTGCCAAAAGCAATTGTTCTGAATTCTTTAATAATGTTATAACCTCGCTCCAACCGGAACCTTCCACTGCATTTTTAAACTCTTCCCATATTTCTGCGTTAGGAATATATACACTGGCTGTTTCACTGTCATATGCCAGATATCCAAGATGGATTAACAATGTTAATATATCATCTTTATTTCGAAATGTAGTCATATCATTTTGAAACGTTCTTGTGTTTACCCTGCACCTGTTTCCTGCAAGCATTTGTATGATTGATTCCTTCAAACCATCATAATCTGTGTCAATATATTCCCTCAAAGCCTCATAGGTTTCTGTCTGTGTCCAATAATTTGTAAATTCTTCTGATAACAATGCATCCACCACTGACTTGGGATTATATATGTGAGATGCCTTAGGAAAACTATATCCATCATACCAGCTTTTCATCGTTTCAAAATCCATCTGATATCGGGAACATAGCACTTTTACTTCATCCTCTGTAAAACCAATATATTCCGCAAAGATTTTGGGCGAAGTCATGGAATATTCCCCAAACATATTCAAGGCAGAATGGGTTCCATATTTTTTTATTGGAAGGATACCTGTCATATAAGCAAGGGAAACATAAACTTTATCCTTTAGTAAATCTCTTAAAAAGTCCAGGTACTTCGTCTGCTCTTCGCTGCTTATCTGCTTATTTCTAAAAACACAATCCCATTCATCAATAATAAAGATAAAGCCTTCATTCAAATTACTGTACAGTTTTTCAAGTGCTGCACTTAGTATGACTTCGTTTTCCGGAATCAGCCCCTCGTACTTCTCCCTAAGCTCTATTAATATTTCCCTTTGAATATATCTCAGCATTTCCTCTATGGTATCTGCACGACTAAATGCATTTTGAACATTTAAAAATATCACATTATATTGATTCAAATGTTTCCGATACGTTGTATTCTCTGCAATTTTATATTTGTCAAATATCTCCGAAGAGTCATAACCCTTCCCATAATAAGCAGCCAGCATATTAGCAGTCATTGATTTTCCAAATCTTCTTGGTCTGCTGATGCAAATAAATCTTTGCATTGTATCAATTGACTCATTTGTATATTGAATCAATGCAGTTTTATCTACATAAATTTTTGAATTAATTGCCTGTTTAAAACCATTATTTCCAGGATTCAAATATACGCCCATGCTTTTCCTCCTCATTTATTCATCCAACATCACTGTATATAGTTAAGTATAACACATTATCATTCCGAAATACAATGAATGCTTTAGAACATAAAAATTTTTTTCCCAAAAATAATCATTTATGTTAAAGATTTAGAACAAATTACAAAAGTGGCCGCAATCCTTTTTATTGCGACCGCTCATCAAACTCTTTTAAGTTCTTTAAAAAGTATACCTATACTATAACCATTTTCAGCAAGGAAAATATTGAAATACATCAATTCCATTTAAATTGGGGATTGACCCCTCTATGCTTCTTTTTTCATTCCACCCAAACTAGAAAACATGGTAAGTAACATCAATCCAACCCCAGCCACAACAATACTTCCTACCGGTACTGTAAATTTCAGCTTTGTCTCTGTCAGTGCCATAAGGCTATATATTCCATATCCGAACCCAAGTCCAAGAGCTGTTCCTAAAATAAGGGCTATCATAACAGACAACATACCTTCCAGTAATATCATCTTTCGGTACTGTCTTAAACTCATTCCAACGGTACGCATGATTTTTCTTTCATTTTCCCGGAGAATATGATTGGATTCCATGCTGTTAAATAAATTCGCAGAACAAACCAGTGCCACTAAAATGAGAAGCGCATTCGCAACCAATTGTATCATTTTTCCTGTTTCCACTTCCGCTCTCATATCTTCCATTGAATCATAAAACAGCATTCCATATTTTAATGCTAATTCATGTACCTTGGAGGTATCGCAATCCTCGTCCATTTTTAAATGAATTTCTCCATATTCGTCAAAACACATATCCTGTTCTTCGCACAATGCCTGAAATCCTTCTTTAGACACTACAATGGTAGGAGACGAACTATATGCATACTCAAAAGGTTGTTCCTTTAAAACAGCCTTCACTTCAAACTCGCTAATAGGTTTTTCCACTGACTCGTCCTCTTCTAAAGCAAATTCATGAAGTTCAATCTTATCACCAATGGATACATCCGAAATTTCTATTCTCTCTCCTGTCATATTATCGCATTCCCAATTAATAACATAACATTCTCCCGGCTTCAGGCCTCCTACACTGCCTTTTTCCACACTATTTTTTTCAATAGGATATTTTTCCTCATCTAAAGCTACAACTGTTATTACTCGTATCCCTCTTCCAGTATCTTTCCTTTTTAAACTTTCATTATCTATCATAAAGCCATATTCATAACAAAAGACAACATCACTCACTCCTTTTATGCTTTCCAATTCCTTTTCTATGGAATCCTCCAAATCCATTTCCCGAGGATGAACATAAAGAACCGTATTATAACCAGGACTTGCTATCATCGTTTCTTCCACAAGCTGCACAACGTTGCTAGATGCCGCATTGATTCCAATAAAAAACGTGACCCCGACCACGCAGCTTGCGGTGGTGGTAATAAATCTCCTGCGATTTCTGCTTAAATTTTTGTAAGCATACGCACCTTCCACTCCAAATATTTTTTCTATGAGCCAGCCCATTTTCCTTCCGGCACGAAACCGTTCCTTTTTAACATCTTTTTGGTTTCGTAGTGCATTTAAAGGATTTAATGCATTGATTTGACGGGTTGGTTCTAATAAGGCAACTAGCACAATAGCCAAAATAATCAGGCAAGTTGCTATCATCAGGAGCGGACGATGTACCAACTGAAATTCCTCTAAAAAGGAAAGATATCGTTTTCCTATTCCGATGCCAAGATACAAAAACAAATAAGAAAACAGGATTCCAATTACTTCCCCTGCTACCCCAAGTATAAGAGCCTCATAAAAAGCAATTTTCCTAATCTGTTTCTTAGAAGCTCCGATACAACGAAGCATCCCATAGTCTCTGGTTCGTTCTACCACAGAAATCACAAAAGAATTTCGGATTACAATCGCTGCAAATCCGCCTATAAAAGTAGCAAAAATCAAAACCAGGCAATAGACCAGGTACGCATCTTCACTCTGGGACTTTTCAAATAACGGGTTCACTTCTACTTTCGCACCATAGGTATCTCCAAGACTTCTCGCCCAATCTTCTTTCTCCTCAAACCCTTCCAGGGATTCCAAATCTTCGATTCCTTCTTCTTCCGAAGTAATATAAACCCGGTAAGTATTTTCACTATTTCTTGGGTCATCCTTTACTAAAACAACTCTTTCGTCCCATCCACCCAGCCAGGAATAATTAGAACACCGATAGTAACCGGCCAGAGTATAGGTTTTGGTAAAAACCTCTTCTTCCTCTTCCATATTCTGCTGATCATTCTCTATTCCAAGTTCCCTGGCAGTTAACTGCACCGTAATACTATCACCGATTTCAAAATCTTCCCCCAGATAATATTTCCACTCCTCATTTAACATGATTTCTCCAGGCTGCTCCGGAGTTTTTCCTTTTGTTATCTCATAATAAAAAGGGAATTTAGAAAAATCCTCAAAATAATAAAATTCAAAGCTGCCTCTAATGGAGTCTGTTCCTATTTTTCCATCAAAATATATACTGTTTTCCAAGGTGCAGACTACGACTCCGTCTTTTTCTAACTCTGCTATCTGCTCTATGCTCATCCCCTCTAAGTATGCAATATGATTGCCTTCGTTCTTTAACTCTGTGTTCTTACTTGTATAAAAAGCGCTCATAATCAGATTTTCACTCAAAAAAATGATAAATACCGCTAAAGAAATGGCAAATAAGGTAGCAAGACTACGGCTTTTTTTCTTACACAAATACTTCCATGCCAGTTTTCTCTCATTAATCATGTACTCTCACCTCATCCTGAATAATCTTTCCATCTTCAATCCGGATGATGCGGTCTGCCATGTTTGCAATTTCTATGTCATGGGTAATTAATACCAATGTCTGTGAAAACTTTTCAAGGGATTTTTTTAGTAAACTCAATACTTCATAGCCATTTTTCTTATCCAGATTTCCCGTTGGCTCATCTGCAAAAATAATAGATGGGCGGTTGGCTAAGGCCCGTCCAATGGCAACTCTTTGCTGCTGCCCTCCTGATAACTGGTTCGGCAGGTGAGTTCTTCGGTCTTCCAATCCCAAGGTCTTTATGATTTCATTGATGTATGCCTCCTCCGGCTTTTTCCCATCCAGAGACAATGGCATCTTAATATTCTCTTCTACAGTTAGAATCGGAAGCAGATTATATTCCTGAAAAATAAATCCCACTTTCCTTCTTCGAAGAATAGACCTTTTTTCATCTTTTAGAGAATACACATCTTCTCCATCAATCAACACCCTTCCCTTGGTTGGCGCATCCACACCGCCCAATATATGTAACAATGTAGATTTTCCTGAGCCGGAAGCACCTACGATAGCCACAAACTCCCCTTTTTGAACAGTTAAACTAATGTCATTTACCGCCACTACCTTAGTTTCATTTTCACCATAAACTTTTAATAAATGTTCTGCTTTTAATATTTCCATGATTCTATTCCTACCTTTCTTTAATTCCAATCTTCTTTTTTTATTCCACTTATGCTGGAAAGTACAGTAAGCAGGGTCAATCCCACACCGGCAAAGACAATACTGAAAATTGGAACCATAAATTTCAATTTTTTAGCTTGTAACCTCCAAAAAGGATATAAAATGCGGAATATTCCATATCCGAATATGATTCCTAATGCAGTTCCTATTATCAATGCTATCAGAACGGACAACATTCCTTCTAATAGAATCATTTTTACATACTGTTTGTGGCTCATACCCACTGCACGCAAAATTTGTCGTTCCTTTTCACG
>JBGVLX010000088.1:0-18251 GCA_045124495.1 Lachnospiraceae bacterium | reverse complement strand
GAAGCTTCAAAGAAGGATTTTGAATTTGTCTTGGGGGAACTGATAAAAGAGGGGAAGATTGAAGTTACGCCAAAGGGAAAATATCAGAAGATGAATTCGGATTTGATTTTAGGAATCTTTGATGGAAATCAGAAGGGATTTGGCTTTGTCACAGTAGAGGGGGAAAAGGAAGATTATTTTATTCCTGAAAATGCTATACACGGGGCACTTCATAAGGATAAAGTGCTTATCAGTGTAGATTCACAGACTCGCGGAAAGCGAAAAGAAGCATCTATTGTACGAATTGTGGAACGTGGTTTTACGGATTTAGTGGGAACGTACCAAAAGAATAAAAATTTTGGATTTGTTATTCCAGATAATCCGAAGTATAACAAAGATATTTTTGTGCCAAATAACTGTTCTAATGGGGCAGTAACAGGTCATAAAGTAGTGGTAAGAATTACGGATTTTGGGAATAAAAACCGGAAACCGGAAGGAAAAATCATGGAAATTATTGGACATGTGAATGATCCAGGAACGGATATTATGTCTGTGGTAAAAGCCTTTGATTTGCCGGTGGAATTTCCTAAAACAGTAATGAAACAGTTACATTCCGTTCCGGATGAAGTAGATTCTAAGGATATGGCGGGAAGAATGGACATCCGTGATTGGATGATGGTAACCATTGATGGGGAAGATGCAAAGGATTTAGATGATGCCATTACCATTCAGAAAACGGAACAAGGATATCAGCTGGGTGTCCATATTGCGGATGTATCCCATTATGTAACAGAAAAATCTCCTTTGGATGAGGAAGCGTTAAAAAGAGGTACTAGTGTTTATCTGGTGGATAGGGTTATACCTATGTTGCCACATAAATTGTCCAATGGAATTTGTTCTTTGAATCAGGGAGTA
Source organism: Lachnospiraceae bacterium (assembly GCA_045124495.1). Classification (GTDB taxonomy): domain Bacteria; phylum Bacillota; class Clostridia; order Lachnospirales; family Lachnospiraceae; genus RGIG1668. The sequence continues at coordinate 17,357 of JBGVLX010000088.1, read as the reverse complement.
GACCGTTTAGCACTAAGCTGTATTATGGATATTGATGCGACAGGAAAAGTGGTAGGACATAAGATTGCTGAGACAGTAGTCAATGTTGACCGCAGAATGACCTATACCGCAGTGAAGAAGATTATCGAAGATAAAGATAAGGAAACTATGGAGGAATATAAGGAATTTGTTCCAATGTTTCTTTTGATGAAAGAACTGGCAGATATTTTAAGGGAAAAAAGAAGACAAAGAGGTTCTATCGATTTTGACTTTCCGGAATCTAAAATTATTTTGGATGAAAAAGGAACTCCAATTGATATTTTCCCATACGAAAGAAATAGTGCTACTAAAATCATTGAAGACTTTATGTTAATTGCAAATGAAACTATTGCACAGGATTATTTCTGGCAGGAGGTGCCTTTTGAATATCGTACCCATGAAGCTCCGGATCCGGAAAAACTGGATAAGTTAAGTGTTTTAATCAATAATTTTGGTTATTATTTAAAGTCTGCGGGCGAAGATATTCATCCGAAGGAATTCCAAAAGCTTCTGGCAAAGATTGAAGGAACCAATGAAGAAGCGTTAATTAGCAGATTAACGTTACGTTCCATGAAGCAGGCGAGATATACTACATCTTGTAACGGACATTTTGGACTGGCAACAAAATATTACTGTCATTTTACTTCTCCGATTCGAAGATATCCGGATTTACAGATTCATCGTATTATTAAGGAAAATCTTCATGGAAATCTTACTCCGAAGAGAATTGCACATTATACTAAAATTTTAGATGGGGTGGCAGATGCCAACAGTAAATGTGAAAGAAGAGCCGATGAAGCGGAAAGAGATGTGGAAAAATTAAAAAAATGTGATTATATGTCGCGAAGAATCGGTCAGATTTATGAAGGGGTTATTTCTTCTATTACGAGCTGGGGAATGTATGTGGAACTTCCGAATACGGTAGAAGGCATGGTACATGTTACCAGTATGATAGATGATTATTACTACTATGATGAAGAAAAGTATGCCATGATAGGCCAGGAAACACATAAGGAGTATCATTTGGGTGAGAAGGTAAAAGTCAGAGTTGTGGATACGGATAAAATTGCAAAGACCATCGATTTTGAGCTTTTTGAAGAAGGTGAAGATGAGGCATTTTTAGAATATATGAGACAATTAAACAGGCATAGAGATTAAACTATATCGTAGTATGTGGAAGAAGTCTGTATAGAAATAAGAGTGAAAGAAAACAAAAGAAAGGATAATATGCAAACACATGTCTTTCACTCTTTGTGTTTGCGCCTCAAATAAAAATGGATATTTTTCTTGAGGCTTGGTACAAAATATGGCAAAAGAAACATCAGGAAATAAATTAATTGCCAATAATAAAAAAGCGTATTTTGATTATTTTATTGAAGAAACTTTTGAAGCTGGGATTGAATTGCATGGAACAGAAGTGAAGTCGCTACGTATGGGACATTGTAGTATTAAGGAGTCTTTTATAGAAGTAGATAATGGCGAAGTGTTTATCCATCAGATGCATATTAGTCCCTATGAAAAAGGAAATATTTTTAACAAAGATCCCTTAAGGGTGAAAAAACTTCTGCTTCATAAAAGTGAAATTAATAAAATTTTAGGGCAGTCAAAAATGAAAGGATACACAGTAGTGCCTTTAAAAGTGTATTTTAAAGGAAGTTTGGTAAAAGTTGAAATTGCCTTGGCAAGAGGTAAGAAACTATACGATAAGAGAGAATCGATCGCAAAGAAAGATCAGCAAAGAGAAGCGATGAAGGAATTTAAGGTTCGTAATTTACAATAAAATTAAAACGAAATACTTATCATTGATACGGAGGATGCTATGAGTCAGGAAAAAGTTGATAAGAAAAAATATGAAAAGATACACAGAAAAGAGATAATGAAAAAAGAAAAAAGAAGAAAAATAATCTCTATAACTGTTACAATTCTTGTTCTTATAGGGATTGTGGTTGCTATAGGATATAGCGCACAGAAACAGAAATCAGAAAAAGATTCTAATACTGTTCAATTAACGGAAGAGGAACTTGAGGCATTGATGGAACAATTAAATGCAAGTACTGTAGATGGGGAAATTACGGCAGAAACAACAGGAAGCACAGAAGAAGCCGTAAGTACAGAAGCAAATAGTGGAGAGATTCAGGAAGGCGCAGCAGATACTCAGGGAACATCAGAAACAACTACAGAACAGGTATCGACTCAGGATGTAACAGAAGATACGATAGAACAAGTAACCTCCCAAGCAACAGAATAGAAAGCATAAATTATGGATTATTACTTGCAACGGTTAAAAAAAGGCTTAGTGGTACCGGATAGTTATGATGAATGGAAGGAATATCGGAATCAGGTAACAGAATTTATATTGGCACACCAAGATAAGGATACCATTGTTATTTTGGGTGCCGGTCCTTCTAATGATATTGATTTAGGTAGATTAAGTCAATGTTATGAAGAAATTTATCTGGTGGATAACAGAGAAGAAGCAATGAGGGAGGCGCTTCGGACGTACCAGATGGAAAAGAATCCGAAAATTAAGCTTCTGATAAGCGATTTTTGGAAGTTTCCGGATATGGCATTGGAAGGGTTAGAGGAGTGTCTGGCACAAAAAGAAGATAGTGTTTTTATAAGTGAATATTTAGAAGAAATGCAAATATGGGCATATGAAAATACAGTATATCCCCAAATTAAGAAAAGTGCAGATGTTGTCGTTTTAGGTATTCATTCACAGTTTAACAGCTGTATTGCTGCCTTGCTTCATTACTATAAAGATTATTATAGTGAGCTGGAAATAGAATCTTTATTTTCTTTGTTACGGAAATGGAATGAGGTGGCTGTTAGAAAATTTCATGAATATTTGTTTTCTGGGTTTTCTTCTTTTTATTTTGGCTATGAATATTCTGCTTATGCAAATGAGGAAGAATTTGCGTGCCTGAAAGAAGTGGCATCTCTTTTTATGAAGGGGATGGGGCAGCAGGCAAGAGAAATGAGTGTAACAAGAGTTGATGGTGCTTATGAAGCAGAAATGGAATTAGCGAGACTTGTGTGGGAGAAACAAGTGGAGATGATATCTATGAAATATGATTTTTGGAATTTCTCAAGAGACAAAGGATATTTAATGTGCCTGTATTATTTGAAGAAATTATGATATATATAACATTTGGCTATGAGCATGCTAGTTTGTAAGCTATGTCGCAAATGTTTGAGGTTTAATTTAAAACTATATTTTGAAAATTGAAATTATGCAGAAAAGTCAGGTATTATATAAAAAGTATCTTGTAAAAAAAAGTTGAATATTGCATGGAAAAAAGTATTGACAAACAAAAGATATTGTTATAGATTAATACCTACGGATGATTATTTTTCCAAGATGACAAGCATACTGTTGGAGTGTTGTATCATCGAGGAATAAGAACAGGGGGATGTAAAGGTTTCGACAGGCTTAAGGAAAATGGTGAAGCTATTCGTATGCAATGCGTTAAATGGCAAATTAAAAATAAACGCTGAAGAAAATTTAGCATACGCTGCCTAATGGCAGCTGTCTGACCTAAGACACCTACATCTTAGGACCCAGGCATCGACCTTGTAGGAAACGACATATGTTAAGCTTTGCGCATATGGGCGTATCATGAAGCTACTGAGACTATGACGGTGTTCATTCCGGCTTAGTTGAGGGAAATTCAAAGAATGAACTATAATAGTAGAAGAACATTGGAATTGGGTTTGGACACGAGTTCGACTCTCGTCATCTCCATTAAAACTCTTGCTTTGGCAGGAGTTTTTTTATTTACAAAGACTTAGGAATCGATTATACTATAAGTAAGAGAAGAAGTTGTGAAAAAGAAAGGGATTCAAAAGATGAAAAGCTGGTATAAAATTATGATTATCGCGGTTTTGTCTTTTTTAATGACAGGATGTGATAATAAAAAAGATGTGATGAAAGATGAAATTATTCATTACGTTGAACAGACAAATGAAATAGCTGAGATTAAGAATCAGGCGATTACAACTTATAATGACATATGTAGTGATGCGAAGGGGATGGAAAAAGATGAACTTTTGGAATATCTCCAAACAGAAGTCTTGAATAAACTAGAAGAGTACGAAACAAAATTAGCACAGATAACAGTGAGTACAAAAGAACTTGAGGATTTTAAGTTGCAGCTTCAGGAAATTGTAGCAAAGCAAAAACAGGATGTGCAGGACACTGTGGATGCGCTGAAAGGATGTAATCCTGATGTTGTAGATGAGATTAATTTATCCATAGAAGAAAATAAAAGTTCATATGAAGAATATATGAGCCAGTTACAGGAATATGCAAAAAAGTATCAGATTCAGATTACAGAAGAATAGGTTTGATTGCGAAAGGAGGAGATTTGTATGGATAAGAAGGAATATATCGTAGAAAACTATGTGTTTCAGTCCATAGAACAGGGAAGAATGGCTGAAAAAGAAAAAAAGATGATTGAATTATTGATTCAAAAAACAGATTTTAATCATAAAGATGCACTAAAGAATCTTTACGATAATCTGGTTGAAAAACAATTATTAAAAACACCGGTTGGATATGATTTTATGAAACGGATACGGAAGATTTTAATAGAAGATCATCATGTTCCGGAAGAAGAAATGAGTTGTATTCCGGTTTCCATTCCTACTAAAACGAATGCAAAAACCATTCTTGAAGATGAGACCTTAAAAGAAAAAATAAAAAAGATGACGAATCAAAAAAATACCTTCGTGATTATTATTGTCCTACTTGTCTGTCTGGTTGCCGGAATGTTTATGATGATTGCTTTTAGTGATAATATAGGATATATCAATACAGAAAATAAAATATTGGATAAATATTGCAAGTGGGAAGAAGAACTAAAAGAAAAGGAAAATGAATTAAAGGAACGAGAAGAAGCAATCCGGCAAAAAGAATTAGAAGCTTCTTTGAAACAGGAGTAACATAATGATACCAGAAAGTTTATAAGATATGGAATGAATAATTGGGGTTAAGTTAAAACCGGAATACATCTTGCATTGTATTCCGGTTTTTCACAATTTAGACATAAATTTTTGAGATGCTAAAGGAAAGTGGGTTTGTTCCTTGGATGGAGGTTAAAATAAAATGGAAAAGTTAAAGATTTTAGTAGTTGACGATGAAAGCAGAATGAGAATGTTGGTTAAGGATTTTTTAAAAAGGGATGGATACGAAGTATTAGAAGCTCCGGATGGGGAGATGGCCTTGGAAATATTTTTTAAAGAAGAACAAAATGATATCAGCTTGATTATTTTAGATGTTATGATGCCAAAATTGGATGGTTGGGAAACCTTAAAGGAAATTCGTAGATTTTCCAATGTACCTATTATCATGCTGACAGCCAAAACAGATGAAAGGGATGAATTGTTAGGTTTTGAATTGGGAGTGGATGAATATATTTCGAAACCGTTTAGTCCTAAAATACTGGTGGCCAGGGTCAATGCTATTTTAAGAAGAATTTCAAAATCTCAGGAAGAAGGATATCACGTAGGAGGAATTGACGTAGATATTGCTGCCCATGAAGTAAGAATTGAAGGAAATATCGTAGATCTTAGTTATAAAGAATTTGAGTTATTGGTATATTTTTTAATGAATCAGGGAGTTGCTTTGTCAAGAGAGAAAATTTTAAATAATGTATGGGATTATGATTATTTTGGTGACGCTAGAACTATTGATACTCATGTAAAAAAACTAAGAGCTAAATTAGGGGAAAAAGGAGAATATATTAGAACCATCTGGGGGCTTGGTTATAAATTTGAAGTATAAAAAAACCGGCTTCGAAAGAAAGTTTAGTTTGGAGAATGTGAACATATGAAAAACTCTATTCAGGCAAAATTAACTATAATGATAGTTTCATTGGTGGTGGGACTTGTAGCACTTTATTGTGTCATTACCAATATAAAGTTAAATGATTTTTTTCAAAGCAATGCAAAAGAACGTTTGGTGGAAGCTTATGAAGAAATTGATGTAAAAATGAATAAAAAAGAAAATATAGGTTTCCGTGAACTTCAATTTGTTGTGGATGATATAGGAAATCGATTTAACTGTACCATTGTGGTAATATCGCATAATGGAATTGTGACAAATGCTAATGGTGCGATTTACGATAGTTTATATTCCTTACTTTCGTTATTGGAAAATCAGGAAATGTCAGAAATTAAAAGTCCGTGGATTCATGGTGATGAAATACCGGAAGCTGAATCTGAAACTAAATATGATGATATCGAGGAAGGGTATGTTATAAAACGAAATCATGATAAAAAACTTAATTCAGATTATTATGATTTGATAGGAACATTAGGCAATGGATATTTGGTTTCGGTTCGCTATTCCTTAGCAAGTCTGGGAGATAGTAGCAGGATTGCGAATCGTTTTTTTGGTTATGTCGGAGCAATCGTATTATTGGTGGGGATTTTTATTAGTATCGTATTTAGCAGACGCTTTACGAAACCAATTCATGAAATGGCAACTGTGGCGGATGAAATGGCAAAATTAAATTTTGAAACAAAGGTTGCATATCAGTCAAAGGATGAAATAGGGCGATTAGGTAATCGGTTGAATCAGTTGTCTGAAAAATTGGAAATAACCATTTCTGAATTAAAAACTGCTAATAATGAGCTAAGTGAGGATATTGTAAAAAAAGAACAGATTGATGAGATGAGGAAAGAATTCTTGTCTCATGTTTCTCATGAGTTAAAAACTCCGATTGCATTAATTCAGGGATATGCAGAGGGATTAAAGGAAAATGTAACAGAGAATTTAGAAAGTCGGGAATTTTATTGTGATGTTATTATTGATGAAGCAAATAAAATGAATGCCATGGTCAAGAAATTACTGAATTTGAATCAGATTGAGTTCGGAAAGGATATTCTTCATTTTGAGCGGTTTGATGTTGCAACTATGGTAAAAAACCGATTGAATTCGAATGAAATTTTATTTCAGGAAAAAAATGTGAAGGTAACTTACCCTCCTGAAGAGGGGATTTATGTATGGGCGGATGAATTTTTAATAGAAGAAGCAATTTCGAATTATATTAGTAACGCTATTCATTATGTGGATATAAATGGAGAGATTATAGTAAGGTTTCAGAAATTTTCGGATAAAGTCCGTTTGTTTGTATATAATTCCGGCAGTCAGATACCAGAGGAAGAATTAGATAAAATATGGTTAAAGTTTTATAAGATTGATAAAGCTAGAACCAGAGAATATGGTGGAAATGGAATTGGTTTATCTATTGTGGCAGCAACGATGGAGAGTCATAATATGGAGTACGGTGTGACGAATAAGGAAAATGGAGTGGAATTTTACCTGGATTTGGATACCAGTACGTAATTGAGAAGAAATGAAGAGGCTGTCGTATTTATAATAATTATATAAGATATAAGTATTTTAAAATAGAACATGCCAATAGTACTGAAATGGAAAGTATGCAGTCTGCCTCTTTTTCATTTTTGTCTTGAAGAAATTCCTTGAAAATGGTAGAATAAAATATATAAAAACGTTTATTAAATTTATAAATTGGATTTCTTTATGAACAATCGGGGAAAACGTAAGATTGGAGTCGAAGGTATGAGAAAGAAAACATTGTCCGCACTCCTGATAGCAGTATCTGTGATGCTCCTGACGGGATGTGGAAATACAGTTGAACTTACAGATGAGCAGAATTCTATGGTTGCACAGTATGCAGCGGAATTATTGCTAAAATATGATGTAAGGTATGATTATCGGCTGGAAGATATGAATTCCATTACAGGTGAACTGCAGGTGGATAAAGTATCAAAACCAGCAGTAGAAGATACAGAGGATGATTCCACAGAGGATGAGACGACGCAGAATGAACCGGAAGATTCGAAAGATACAGAGATAGAAGGCTCTGAGGATGATAAGAAACAGGAAACAGAACTGTCTGGTTTGTTTGAAGAAGGTATTGAGGTTCGTTGTAATGGGTATAAAATTATTTCTAGGTATCCGGAAGATATAAGTGACATTGTAGCTTATGTTGAACCGAGAGATGGAATGCAGTTACTTGTAGTCAATTTTTCGCTTACCAATACTACACAGGAATCGATGATGCTTGATTATATGAAAGGTGAAAGAGAGTATCGGATTATTTTAAATGATGCAAAGGTTGCTGCTCCGATACAAACATTTATGGAAGAGGATTTAGCTATGCTGATGACAACTCTTGAACCAGAGGAAACTAAGGATGTGGTTCTTATTTTTCAAATATCAGAGTCTTTAGTGGATGATATACAATCATTAAAGGTTTCTGTACAGCAGGGCGAAGCGAAGAATGTAATTATATTAGAAGAGTAGAATTTGGAGGGAACGAATGGATACTAATATTTTATTAGAAAGTGGAACAAATGAACTTGAGATTTTAGAGTTTACAATTGGCAATAATTCATATGGTATTAACGTTGCCAAGGTAAAAGAAATTTTACCATTTACTAAGATTACACCGATACCAAACAGTAATCCTTCCATTGAAGGGATTTTTGTACCAAGAGATGGCATTATTACGGCTATTGATTTGGCAAAGGCTTTAAAAGTAAAGGTTGAACGAACTCCGGAGGATATGCTTGTTATTACGAACTTTAATCAGTTAGATATTGCTTTCCATGTACAAAAAGTACTAGGTATTCATCGTATTTCATGGGCAGACATTGTGAAACCGGATGATACTATAAATAAGAATGGAAGTGCCATTGCAACAGGTATCATTAGAAGAGACAAGAAGTTAATTGTTATTTTGGATTTTGAACGTATTGTAGAAGAGATATGTCCTGAAACGAGTTTGAAAGTATCAGAAATTGATGCTTTGACCGGAAGAGGAAGAAGTGATGCACACATTCTGATTGCTGAGGATTCGGCGCTTCTTATGAAATTAATTACAGAATCATTACATAAGGCAGGATACACAAATATTCAGTGTGCTTGTAACGGAAAAGAAGCATATGATTATCTTGAACAGCTTCGTAATGAAAAGCAGGAGGATAAGAAAGTTGAGTGTCTGATTACTGATATTGAGATGCCGGTAATGGATGGACATCGTTTGATTAAATTGGTAAGGAGTAATGATTATTACAATGGACTCCCTGTTATTATCTTTTCTTCTCTGATTAATGATGATATGAAGCGAAAGGGAGAAAGTCTGGGAGCTAATGTTCAGATTTCAAAACCTGAAATTGGTCAATTAGTTGGAATTGTTGATAAATTGATAGGGTTTGAGGCGGAAGGAAAAAATTAAGTGAAAAAGCAAATAGATCTTATATAAGTAAGGCTATTTTTAAGAAATGAAAAAGATGTGCTAACCATGGATTGGCACATCTTTTTACATTAAGACTTTGATATAAACTCCCTTTTAAATTCAGTTAAAATTCTGAATTAAACCAATGGAAATTGACCACTGATTTCATCATTAAATACGTAATAAACAGAATTTTCTTCTGGTTTTACATATAAATTAAGAGATGTTAAATCTTTCATTTTATTTCCTTGCTGTGTCCAAATAGCTTTCGCTTGAGCAATAACTGCCTTATCTTCTACCTGATTTCCAGCATATTCAACATAAAATGCAGACTTCATAGCCATTTCTTTCTCCTCCTTTGAAGTTGAATGAAAATATTAAGAAACATAATAATGTTTCTTGTTTTCAAAGAGATACAAAACGAATCAAAGGTGGTTCATTTTGTCCATGTAATATAATATAATATCTAAACAAAAAAATCAACTTTTTTTGTTGAAAATGTTCGATTTTGTGCAAATTTATTGGTTTTTATGTTTTTTGATGCAAAAATATGAAAGATTTGATATACTAGGTAAGTATACGGCAGGTTAAATTAAGAAAATGTTTTGAAAAAACAGATAGCATATTTGCGGAGGAAAAAGAATGTATCAGGAAATTAGTGATTTAATAAAAGAGGCCGATAAGATATTGATAGGAATTGGAACTGAGTTGAAAATCAATAGGATAGATGCCAACACATCTTTTCAAAACGTAAAAGAATATTTAGCTACAATAACAGGTAAAGAGTATGAAGTGATAAAAAGGATTGTGGATAAGAAAGATTACTTTATTATTTCTTCGAATGTGGATGGTAGTCTTGTATGCTCAGGAATAGATGAAAACCGGTGGGTAACTCCGATGGGTAACCCTTTTGTATTTCAGTGTAGTATGCCTGAATGTGATGGATTAAGAGATTTTACGAAAAGTCGGGAAGATTTATGGAACGAAGAGCAGCCTTTATGTCCGAAATGTAATAATAAAATGCAGGCAAATATAAGAAAAAAAGAAAATCCGGAACAATATAATGAAACGGGATATCTGGTACAATGGGAAAAATATCAAAAGTGGCTTTCTTGTACTTTAAACCGGAAATTGGTGATTCTGGAATTAGGAGAAGGCTTTGAGTGTCCGTCTTTGTTTCGATGGCCATTTGAAAAAACAGTTTTTTTTCATCAAAAAGCGAAGTTGATTCGTATTAATGAAAAATTATGGCAGGTTGGAGAGGAAATTAAAGAAAGAGCAATTAGTGTTCCGATGAATGCAAAAGATTTTTTGACAGAATTTGAAAAACATATTTGTGAAAAATGATAATATATGGTATGATAGACTATATGTAAGGAGGGATTATTGTGGCAAAGGAAAACGATGATTCTTTAGAATTTGACTTTAATGACTTGGATTTAAATGATTTTGACCTAGATTTTGGTGTTCCTGTAAACGAGAATGCTGAAAAAGAGAGCGCATCAGATCATACAGAACATAAGAATGCAGATGTACTATCAGAATCAACAGAGGATGAACCTGATATTGGAGAAGTAGACGAGTCATTATTTGATGAATTTGATGTAGATAGTCTTTTGAATGATTCCGTAATGGAGTTTGAAGAAGATATACATAATGAAGTCACTGCTTCACCCCAGGAAAAAACGCCAGATAAAGAAGATGATATAAAACCATCACAGGAAGAGGAGAACAATGATTTTGATGATTTGTTTGCTCTTTTAGGAATGGGAGACGTGGATGAACAGGAAATTTTCTCATCCATGATGGATTCGATTCCGGATTCTGATGAAGAGGTTAAAAATCCTGATTATGCCATGGATGATGAGATAGAAGACATAAAAGAAGAAAAGCAATCATCCGGTGCTTCCATGAATGATATTTATTCAGATGTTCTAGGAACGGTAGGAGATTTGGCGGATAAAGAAGCAGAAGAACAGTTATTAAATGAATTAAGTGAAATTGAGGATAGAACCAATTCTAAGAAAAAGTCCAAGAAAAATAAAAAACAGAAAAAAGCGATAAAAGAAAAGAAAGATGTATCTGTTTTGTTGTTTGGTGAAGAAGATCCGGAAACAGAAGAAGAAAAGCTGGCACGGGAGAAAAAAGAAGCTCAAAAGGCAAGTAAGAAAGAAGCGAAGAGTCAGAAAAAAGAAGCAAAGAAAAAGCTTGCAGAAGAAAAGAAAAAACAGGCGAAAGAGCAGGCACGATTAAAGAAAGCAAAAGAACTAGAAAGCATGGATCCGGAAGATTTAAAACCGGTAAATAAGACAGCTTTGCTTATTAGTGTCGGTGTATTTTGTGCTATTGCTATATTTATTATAATAGGAACCACGATTTTTCATTATGCATTAACCATAAGAAAGGCTTCTGATTATTTTGATCGTAAGAAGTATGACATGGCATATGAAGAAATTATTGGTGTGGAAATTAAAGAAGATGATGAAGAATTAAGAGACAAGATATATACGGTAATGTACGTGGAACGTGCATATTTATCGTACAATATTTATGTAGATATGGGAAGTTATGATAAAGCATTAAATATGTTGTTATCAGGACTTGAAAAATACGATGAGTATTATCCTCAGGGAATGGCGCTAGGAATCGAAGAGGATATGGATTATTGTAGAAATAAAATAGTGAATGCATTATATGATGATTATGGTATGAATTTAAACGATGCTTATGATATGATAGCGTTAGATAATACAGAGTACCAGATTCAGATTATAGAAAAATCGAAAGTATTTAATTCAAAAGAATAAAATTTTGAATATGTCTCCAGGAAAGGAAATCACAAGATGATAGCAATTATTGATTACGATGCAGGAAATATTAAAAGTGTAGAGAAGGCTATGAATTATTTGGGGCAGGAAGCTGTTATTACGAGAGACAGGGATGTTATTTTAGCCAGTGACAAAGTAATATTACCTGGAGTGGGTGCCTTTGGGGATGCGATGGAGAAAATAAAAGAATATCATCTTACTAATGTAATTTATGATGTGGTTGAGCAGAAAAAACCATTTCTCGGTATTTGTCTTGGGTTGCAGTTGCTGTTTGAAACCAGTGAGGAAAGCAAAGGTGTAGCAGGTCTTGGCATTTTGAAGGGAGATATAGTAAGAATACCTGCAAAGCAGGGACTGAAGATTCCTCATATGGGATGGAATACGATTCAGATGAAAGAGGATGCGACTTTGTTCCGGGGAATTTCGAAGGATGCCTATGTTTACTTTGTACATTCCTATTATCTGAAGGCGAAAGAAATAGAGGATGTGGCAGCTACTACATTCTATTCTACGGAAATTCATGCAGCAGTGGAACATGACCAGGTATTTGCCTGCCAGTTTCATCCTGAAAAAAGTGGAACTGTAGGATTAAAAATATTGGAAAATTTCGTTTCATTATAGTAAGAATGGAGGAAAAAGAAAGATGCATACCAAAAGAATTATTCCCTGTCTTGATGTCCATGCCGGAAGAGTAGTAAAGGGTGTAAATTTTGTGAATTTGAAAGATGCGGGTGATCCGGTTGAGATTGCAGCAGCTTACGATAAAGCAGGGGCAGATGAATTGGTTTTTTTAGATATTACCGCATCCAGTGATGCCAGAAATATCATGATTGATATGGTAAAACGAGTAGCAGAGACGGTTTTTATTCCTTTTACTGTAGGTGGTGGTATTCGTACAGTAGATGATTTTAAAGCTATTTTACGAGAAGGTGCGGATAAAATCTCTATTAATTCTTCTGCCATTAATAATCCAACGCTGATTTCAGAGGCTGCAGATAAGTTCGGAAGTCAGTGTGTTGTAGTAGCTATTGATGCAAGAAGAAGGGCAGATGGCTCAGGATGGAATATTTATAAAAACGGTGGAAGAGTGGATGTAGGAATTGACGCTGTGGAGTGGGCAATGAAGGTAAATCAGCTTGGAGCAGGTGAAATTCTACTTACCAGTATGGACTCAGATGGAACGAAAGCAGGATATGATTTGGAACTTACAAGATTGATTTCCGAGAATGTTTCGATTCCTGTTATTGCTTCTGGTGGAGCTGGTACGAAAGAACATTTTTATGAGGCATTAACGGAAGGAAAAGCAGATGCGGCTTTAGCTGCCTCTTTATTCCATTATAAAGAATTAGAGATAGATGAAGTGAAGCGATATTTAAAGAACCGTGAAGTGGAAGTTCGGTTGGTGTAGTTGAAAAATTGAAATAGAAGACTGGATACCCCTTAAATAGATAAGGTAAATGACCAAAATCTATTTAGGGGGATTTTTTATTTCTAACTATGGTAGATTTTATGACTTCGCTAAAAAAAGTGAAAATAAAATACACGATGTGTAAGTGAAATTTTTACAATCACACATCGTGTAATAATTTTAAGAATTTTCTATTTTTTCTTTTGCAGCTGAAAGCATCAATTTAATACGATTTAATTGGTTTACTTCGCTGGCACCCGGATCGTAATCTACAGCTACGATATTTGCATCCGGAAAGGCTTGTCGAAGTGATTTAATTACGCCTTTACCTACAACGTGGTTTGGAAGACAGGCAAATGGCTGGGCACAGACAATGTTCTCGGCACCTTGATGAATCAATTCGATCATTTCTCCGGTCAGGAACCAGCCTTCTCCGGTTTGGTTTCCGATGGATACGAATGGTTCTGCATATTCAGCAAGTTTGCTAATTGGTACAGGTGAAACAAAATGTTCACTTTTACTTAATTCATTCTTCATTGTCTTGCGGTAGGTTTCTAGTATCCAAATAATAGTATTTGAAATAGTTGCAGTCTTTTTGCTCCGTCCTAAGTACTCGTGTTTGAAATTGTTGTTATATGCACAATAATGGAAAAAGTCTAATAAATCTGGCATAACAGCTTCTACTCCTTCATTTTCCAATAAATCAACAAGGTTATTATTGGCAGAAGGTAAGAATTTTACAAGGATTTCTCCTACAATACCAACCCGAGGCTTTTTCTCGTTAGTAATCGGAAGAGAGTCAAAGTCTTTAATGATTCCTTTGATATTTTTATGAAATTCTCGTTTGGAGCCGGTTTTAGCCAAAGATTGTTTTACTTTTTCATTCCATTTTTCATAAAGAGCGTTGGCAGAGCCTGGTTCTTTTTCGTATGGACGCATCCGATATAGTACTCTCATAAATAAATCGCCATAAACAAGTGCCTGAACAACCCGATTTAGCATTTTAATGTTAAACTTAAAACCTGGATTTGATTCTAACCCTCCGGCGTTGACGGAAATTACAGGAATCTGTGGCATTCCGGCCTTTTCTAACGCTCTTCGAATGAATCCGATATAGTTTGAGGCACGACAACCACCACCGGTCTGGGTAACAGCAACAGCTACTTTGTTCAAATCATATTTTCCACTTAAGAGAGCTTTCATAATCTGACCCACCACAATCAAAGAAGGGTAGCAGGCATCATTATTAACGTATTTTAAACCAATATTTATGGCTTCTTTGTCTGCATCCGGTAATGCTTCTAATCGGAATTTACTGGTGGCATTTAATGCTGTTTCCAAAAGGTTAAAATGAATTGGAGACATCTGAGGGAATAAAACAGTATATCCATCGTTAGCCATTTCTTTTGTAAAAATTACCCTATTGTACGAAGAAGGCACAGGACAAGCTTTGATATTGTTCTTTTTTCGTACTTCAATAGCACTGATTAAAGAACGGATACGGATTCTTGCAGCCCCTAAGTTACTTACTTCGTCGATTTTTAAAACTGTATATATTTTACCGGATTTAGATAAAATATCATTGACACAATCCGTTGTAACTGCATCCAGTCCGCAACCAAAGGAATTTAATTGAATTAATTCCAGATTATCGCAGGTTTTTACATAGTTCGCTGCACGGTATAATCTTGAATGATACATCCATTGGTCTGAAACAATCAGAGGACGTTCCACTTCAGATAGATGGGAAATGGAATCTTCCGTTAACACTGCGATGGAGAAGGAATTAATTAATTCAGGAAGTCCGTGGTTGATTTCAGGGTCAATATGATAAGGACGTCCTGCCAAAACAATACCGATTTTATTGTTTTCTTTTAGGTACGCAATGGTTTCTTCCCCTTTTCTTTGGATATCTTTTTTCACTAAATCAGCTTCTTCAAATGCTTTTACTAAAGCATCCTTGATTTCTTTTAAGGAAATATCATAATCGTTTTGGAAGGTTTGATATAAATTCTTAGCTAATGCCTCTGGTTCATCCAAAGCTAAGAATGGATGGTAAAATGAAATGGATTCATCTTTTAATTCTTCCACATTATTATTGATATTTTCTGCATACGAAGTAACAATCGGACAGTTATAATGGTTTGGAGCATCCTTGGTTTCATTTTGTTCATATGGTATGCATGGATAGAAAATAGACTTAATTCCTTGACGTAACAGCCAGGTAATATGTCCATGGGCTAACTTTGCAGGATAACATTCTGATTCACTAGGAATGGATTCAATTCCCAGTTCATAAATCTTTCTTGAGGAAATAGGAGAGACCACTACCTGAAATCCTAATTCCGTAAAGAAACGATGCCAGAATGGAAAATTTTCATACATATTCAATACTCTTGGAATACCCATTTGTCCTCGATATGCCAAATCCTGAGATAGGGACTTATATCCAAAAGTTCGTTTTAATTTATATTCAAATAGGTTAGGCACATTGTCAGCGTTTTTGGTTTTACCGATACCGCGTTCGCATCGATTACCGGAAATAAACTGTCTGCCACCGGAAAAACGGTTGATGGTAAGAAGACAACTGTTGGTACAACCCTTACAACGGGACATACTGGTTTCGAATTGTAGTTCATTTAGTTGTTTTGAATTAAGCATTTTAGTTTCAACAGATGGATTGTATCTGTCTTTTGCAATTAATGCGGCCCCGAAAGCCCCCATAAGACCGGATATATCCGGTCGAACGGCTTCAATAGATGAAATCTGCTCAAAACTTCTTAAAACTGCATCATTATAGAAAGTACCACCTTGAACAACTACTTTTTCGCCTAAATCCTTTGGATCTGTTAATTTGATTACTTTAAGCAGAGCGTTTTTAATTACAGAATATGCAAGTCCGGCTGAGATTTCAGCAACACCAACTCCTTCTTTTTGTGCCTGTTTTACCTTGGAATTCATAAATACAGTACAGCGGGAACCTAAATCAATAGGATTTTTTGCAAATAAAGCAACTTTGGCAAAATCCTCAATATTATAATTTAAGGACTTGGCGAAAGTTTCGATAAAAGAGCCACATCCGGAAGAACAAGCTTCGTTTAACATTACGCTATCTACTACGCCGTTTTTAATTTTGATACATTTCATATCCTGTCCGCCGATATCCAGGATACAGTCTACATTTGGTTCAAAAAATGCAGCTGCGGTATAGTGGGCGATGGTTTCTACTTCTCCAAAGTCAAGCTGAAAAGCTGATTTTTGCAGTGCTTCACCATATCCTGTAGAACATGAGGCTACAATCTTGGCACTGTCAGGTAATTTTGAATAAATATCTTTTAATGCGGTAATAGTAGTATTTAAAGGATTTCCGTTATTGCTGCTATAAAAATCATATAGAAGAGAACCATCCTCACCAACTACAGCTACTTTGGTGGTAGTAGAACCTGCATCGATTCCAAGGAAACAATCTCCTTCGTATGTACTTAAATTTCCACGTTTAATTTTATGCCGGTTATGGCGGTCAACAAAAGTTTTATAATCTGCTTCAGTGGAAAATAAAGGTTCCATTCTTTCTACTTCAACTTCCATGGTTACAGTAGATAAAGCAGAAGCTAAATCGCTTAGAGAATGAACGATTTCCGGATTTGAAGTAAAAGCGGCACCATAGGCAGCAAATAAATGCGAATGTTCTGGTGCAATGATTTGTTCGCCGGTCAGATTTAATGTTCGAATAAACGCTTGCTTTAATTCAGATAAAAAATGCAGGGGACCCCCTAAAAATGCAACATTTCCACGAATTGGTTTACCACATGCAAGTCCGGAAATGGTCTGATT
>JBGVLX010000087.1:0-6760 GCA_045124495.1 Lachnospiraceae bacterium | reverse complement strand
ATCAACTTTCCAACCAAACTGTTGGAGCTGGTATTAGCCCAGTAGGTTGCGTACTCACCGGTATCCAAAAAGTTAAGGATAGACCATGGATTATAGATATCTTCCTGTTCACCAAACACGAAACCATCATACCATTCCTTCACTTTTTCTTTTTCTTCACCTAAACCACATTGTTCTAGTGCAGCAAACACTTCTTCTTCTGTAAAACCAAAAGCTGTGGCGTATTCATTTGATGTGGTAGTCACCACTTTTAAGTTATTCAAATCAGAAAAAACCGACTCTTTCGACACTCTGGTGATTCCGGTCATAATCGCTCTTCCCATGTAAGGGTTGGTTTTAAAGGTTGAATTAAAAAGACTTCTAGTAAATGCCACCATTTCCTCCCAAAAGCCATTCACATAAGCTTCCTGCATCGGGGTGTCATACTCATCAAGCAGAATAATCACCTTTTTTCCATAATATCGATACAGATAATCAGATAAACAGTTCAGGGCAATGGTAGCATCTGCATCATCCATATCTACATTCACACGTTTAAAATATTCCTTCTCTGTTTCATATAATAATTCACCCTCCAACAAGTAAGAATGTTTCGCATATAGTTCTGTCAACTGTTGACATATCTTTTTCCGTGTTATATGGTAATTGGTTTCTTTTATCCTTGCAAAGGAAAGACTAATCACAGGGTAAGTTCCCTGTAGTTTCTGATATTTTTCTTCCTCCCAGATGGAAAGTCCTTCAAACAAATCTCCTCTTCCTGAGTAATCCACGGAGAAAAATTCTTCCACCATACTTATATTTAACGTTTTCCCAAAACGACGTGGTCGGGTAATTAAGGTAACATTGTCGTTACTTTCCCACCATTCCTTGATAAATGAGGTTTTGTCAATGTAAAAATTATGATTCTCCCGTAATTCCAAAAAATCCTGTATTCCAATTCCTACTGTCTGTCTTATATTGGTCATATCCATTCACTCCCTTTCAAACTCCCTCTTATTATGGTTAGTATAATGGATTTCCTTTTAAAATGCAACAAAACTCTAAATCTCTCCGCTTCTCTTTTATTTGTATCTTTTATTCCTTTACTCTTATACACAACATTTATATTACATTCTTACAATCAAACCATAAACTGTTGCTTTCCCAATATCATCTCCAGCCTTGACTGATAAGCTCGTCCGACCGCCACCTGTCTACCTACAATTTTTATATATTTCGATGTTTTATCATAATTTTCAATATATTTTATATTTACAGCAATACCTCGATGACATTGAACAAAACCACCCTTATCTCCTATCTGTTCTGATAACTTTACATCAAACAAAAACAAAGTAAATAGACACTCTACCTATATAAAAAATAACTACGCAGCTTCCATTCATTTCGGCAGTTCCGTTATCAATGCTTCCGCCACTCCGATGTCTAACGAAAAAGAATTCTACATTATCATTTATCTTTTTTGTTTTGTTTGTATTGCAGTGGTAATGAAGTTCTGGATTATCCTCTATGCAAACGGATTTACCGATTCCGACATCCGAAATATTATCCTACATGAAAATTTATTTAAAATGGTATTTCCGCTTATGCTTTCCTGTGGATATATGGTATCAACGATGTCTGGTACCGGTCTGGATAAATCCTATTTATTACTGATATATGGTGTCATTATTTTCATCTATACCGCAGAAATGGTTTTATGTTCTTACCTTTCTTACCGTTTTATCAGAAGATATGCACCAATTCGATTATTAGGAGGCGAAGGAATATGATAAAAATATGTGGAATGAATAAAATATACAAAGGCACTGACTTTGAAGTAAAGGCACTAAAAGATATTACTTTTTCGATAGAAGATGGAGAATTCGTAGCAATCATGGGCGAATCCGGATGTGGAAAAACAACCTTATTAAACTGTATCGGTTTGATGGATTCCTTTGATAGTGGAGAATATTATTTAAATGATACCACCATCCACACCCTTTCAAAACGAAAGATGAATGAGATACGAAAAGATAACATCAGTTTCATCTTTCAACATTATGAATTGATGCGAAACTACACTATATATGAGAATCTGGAAATTCCATTACTTGCAAAAAATATAAAAAGGAAAGACAGAAAAAAATTAATTCTAGATTATGCAACCAAATTAGAAATCGAAGAACTGTTAAATAAATATCCATATCAGATTTCTGGTGGGCAACAGCAAAGAGCAGCCATTGTAAGAGCCATAGTTGCTGACAATTCCGTGATTCTTGCAGACGAACCTACCGGTGCATTAGATTCCCGTAATTCCAAGGAATTCATGAATCATATGCTTATGCTGAAAGAATTAAAAAAGACTATCATTATGGTTACTCATGATGAAAAGATTGCAAAGTACAGTGACCGGATCATTTATTTGAAAGACGGACAAATCATTGAATCTTGATTGCATAAACAAAAACAGAGACCGCCGAAATAGTAAAATACTTTTTTCAAACGGTCTTTTGTTTTTTATCCCGTTAGAGTATGAACGTTCTCCACTAAATATCCTGTATACAGCATCTGTTCCATTTGAAATACTATATCCTCTGGTACAATTGGTTTCATACTATAATGATAACATTTCTTTTATCTCCTCAATTAATCTTTCCCCTTCCTCCGTCTCCAGATTAAGGACCTTATTTCCAAGGTCTTTTATTTTTTCCGCAACTTCATCTGTATACTCAAACTGATTCAGAAACGTCATACATTCATCTGCCAGGTCTACTTCCATCTCTTCAAGGGCGTGTTTCCACTCAATCCCATCAATTTCCGGCAACTTATCAATACCGATGTCAGAATCCGATTTATTGGATGTCTTACTTGATTTTTCTCTTTTTTCATAAGAAACTTTATCCCCCGGAAGAAATGCTCGAATCATTTTCTCCAGCTTTTCTGCTTGATTATCCATTCCCACCCGGCGGAAAAGTCCTTGCATCCAAAATGTT
The DNA here is from genome assembly GCA_045124495.1 of Lachnospiraceae bacterium. Taxonomy (GTDB): domain Bacteria; phylum Bacillota; class Clostridia; order Lachnospirales; family Lachnospiraceae; genus RGIG1668. Next base: position 3,785 of record JBGVLX010000087.1, on the reverse strand, counting down.
CATTCTGATTCTCAGCAGGCAAATACATCTCACCTAAAATGAGATACAGACATACTCCCACGGCAAGTACCATAAATATTATTTTTGAAATAGCGATTCCTTTACTCTCTTTCATGGATATCCCTCTCTGTTCTCTATTAAAATAGTAATATTACGTCCGTGATTTCCCTGTACCGGACCATTTTTTCGTTCCGATTATATGTACATTATACTCGTTTTTTCTTCCACAGTCCATAATTCGTAATGAAAATCTCATTACAAAATAAACCCACGAATTTTCTGAATAACCATAAAAAGGAGTTTTCCATTTTTAGCATATATATAACATTCTTCCTCATGAAGATCGGGTATAGGGATTTTCACAATGGCATATACGTTTGCTTTTGCTAGAAAACAATGAAAAAGAAACAAAACAGGAACCGTCTGAATCAGCCAATGCTTATCAAACGATTCCTGTCTTTTATGCTCTAACTTAAAGGATTACAAATATCCCTGTTAATTTTTTATTATATTTTATATTCTTAGAAAAGCTTCGTAGTCCATTCCCTGCAGTCCCAGACCTTTGTAGCCAGTCCTTCGTAAAACTCAGGTTCATGACATACCATCAAAATACTTCCCTTATATTCCTTTAAGGCACGTTTCAATTCTTCCTTCGCTTCTACATCTAAGTGGTTGGTAGGCTCATCCAGTAACAGAATGTTGGTTTCTCTGTTGATTAATTTGCAAAGTCGTACCTTCGCCTGTTCTCCACCGCTTAGAACCTTCACCTTACTTTCAATGTGTTTCGTAGTCAGACCACATTTTGCCAAGGCAGAACGCACTTCATACTGGGTATATCCCGGAAATTCCTGCCAGATTTCTTCGATACAGGTGGTTTCGATGCCCGGCTTCATTTCCTGTTCAAAATATCCGATGCTTAGGTAATCTCCCTGGGTTACCTTTCCGGATACCGGAGGTATCAACCCTAAAATACTCTTTAATAAAGTGGTCTTACCGATTCCATTAGAACCAATCAGGGCGATTTTATCTCCTCGTTCCATCTCAATATTCAAAGGAGAAGACAATGGTTCCTCATATCCAATTACCAAATCTTCCGTCTGGAAAATATAACGGGATGGAGTTCTTGCCTCCTTAAAATGCATTTCCGGCTTTGGTTTTTGTGCTGCTAATTCAATGACTTCCATCTTATCCAGTTTCTTTTGTCTGGACATTGCCATATTTCTGGTAGCAACCCTCGCCTTATTTCTTGCCACAAAGTCCTGTAAATCTGCAATTTCCTTCTGTTGCTTTTCATAGGCCGCAAGCTGTTGCGCCTGCTTCATTTCATAAACTTCCATGAACTTGTCATAATCTCCCACATAGCGGTTTAATTCCTGACGGTCCATGTGATAAATCAGATTTACCACACTGTTTAAGAACGGAACATCATGGGAAATCAAAATAAACGCATTTTCATAATCATTTAAATATCTCTTTAGCCATTCAATGTGTTCTACATCCAAATAGTTGGTAGGCTCGTCCAATAATAAAATATCCGGCTTTTCTAATAAAAGTTTCCCTAATAATACCTTGGTTCTTTGACCGCCGGAAAGTTCTGTTACTTCTTTATCTAATCCAATATCGCTTAAACCTAACGCACGTCCTACTTCCTCTACCTTAGCATCAATCATATAAAAATCGTGCATGGTTAATAAATCCTGAATGGTTCCTAATTCTTCCATATAGGCTTCCATTTCTTCCGGACTCGCTTCTCCTAATTTATCACAGATTTCATTCATCGTTTTTTCCATATCAAACAAAAACTCAAATGCACCGGTCAAAACATCGCGAATGGTCATACCTTTTTCTAAAACAGTATGCTGATCCAAATATCCTACACGACAATTTTTCGCCCATTCAATTTTACCTTCATCCGGTTGCAATTTACCTGTAATAATATTAAAGAACGTCGATTTTCCTTCACCATTCGCACCAATAAGACCAATGTGTTCTCCTTTTAACAAACGAAAGGAAACCTTATCAAAAATGGCTCTGTCGCCAAATCCATGTGTCAAATTCTGTACCGTTAATATACTCATAATCCTTATCCTATATCTCTACGTCCTGTGAATAATCTACTGTATCAAACTTAAATCCAAACATATTATAAAAATCTTCCCAATATCCATCGATATCTGCATATTCTAAAATATTATCGGAATCTACTTTATCCCATGCTGCAATGACTGCTTCTTGCACTGCATCTTCCATTTCCCAGTCATCCAAACGAATCATATGTTCTGCATCCACGACATATGAGTCTCCCTCTTTTTTCTCATGGAACAAACGATTGATCTGTTGGATACAATTTTCGTGATTTCCCATTTCTTTCATGGTCTTATATAAAATCGCCATATAAAGTGGAACTACAGGAATCGCTGCTGAGGCTTGTGTTACTAGTGCTTTATTAACTGAAATATATGCCTTAACGCCGGATGCCTTAAATTCTTCGTTGATTACTGCTGCTGTCTCTTTTAAATGCTGTTTCGCACGACCAATGGTTCCCTCAAAATATACTGGATATGTAAGCTTTGGTCCAATGTATGAATATGCAAAAGTAACTGCATTGCCTTCTAATACATCTGCTTCTTTCAAGGCACGAATCCAATCTAACCAGTCTTCACCACCCATTACCTTTACAGTGCCTGCTATCTCTTCTTCGTTCGCAGGTGAAATCGTAGCCATTTCAATGGTGTTATTCTTTAAATTTAAGGATTTATTTACAAACTCCTCTCCTACGGTCTTAAGAGTGGACTGGTAAACAGTTCCATCTTCCATCGTTCTTCTAGGAGCTGCTAAACTGTAAATCACAGTGTCTACTTTACCTAAATCATTCTTGATTAATTCTATTACCTGTTCCTTCATTTCCTTAGAAAAGGCATCTCCATTTAAAGTCTTTGCATAAAGACCTTCCTCTTTCGCAAATTCTTCAAAAGCAAGATTATTATACCAGCCTGCGGAAGCGGTTCTTTTCGCTTTTCCTTCTTTTTCAAACATAACTCCAATGGTAGCAGCTTTCGCACCAAATGCACTTACAATACGGGAAGCCAGTCCATATCCTGTAGAGGAACCAATGATCAATGCTTTCTTTATTCCATTTACTTCACCTTGTTCTTTCGTATAAGCAATCTGTCTTCTTACACTTTCCTTACATCCTACTGGATGAGCAGTTGTACAGATAAATTCTCTCACTTTTGGTTCTACTATCATTTTCTTTTCTCCTTTTTAAACCCGAAACTACGGTAAGCATTCCTCATCATTTGTCCAGAAGCATTACCAAATATGTAAAGATACCGTAATGATTCACTATGGAACCATTACAAAACACTGAAAAAATGGGCTTACGAATGGATTCCATTCACCGCCCGCCTGCTATACCTCAATGATTAACAATGTAAATCATCTCAGTTAAATTCTCACATAGAATCATTTTATCAATAAACTTACCAAAATACAAGAAAAAATTTAAGGCTATGGATTCAAAAAATACGAATTTGTTACTGTACACTCGTACCTCGTGAACAGTAACCAAACAACATTACTCTCTCTCTGTAATCAAAACCGACTATCTTCTCCTAAAACAAGAACCTTTGTAATGTATCCATTACAAAGGTTCTTGTCTCACTGAATCAAGATGATTTATCCTAAATTTTCATGAATCATCTTGATTTATCTTAATTTTTCAAGTTTTATTTTCCATTATTTCTTGTCATCTCAGTTTATTTTGTTTTGGATGGTATATAGTA
>JBGVLX010000086.1:0-8140 GCA_045124495.1 Lachnospiraceae bacterium | reverse complement strand
CAAAATAGGTTTCTATCATATAAACCAATTGGGAAAAGGAGGTGTCTTTTTCACGTTCTTTGATTTGTACAATAGAGTATTCCTTTTTCTCCGGTGTAGGAATTTCCTTTGCACAAGCTGATTCTGTTTCCTGGGAAGCTTTGGTATGATGGGCATAGGTGTCCTGAGGAGAATCTGTATATTCAAAATGCCCTTCCTTAAGGGAATCAAGGTTTCTTGTTGTATCCTCTTTCAAGGAAGCAGTTACCGGAATTATGAAATCGATACCTGTTAATGTACGGTCCGGAGTGATATGAAGGGAAAGTAGTCCTTCCTTCTCCCAATACTGTAATGCGCGTTTGATGTCGTTTTCGGTTTCATTACAAGACTCTGCCAATTCACTGATAGAAAGAGAGCGGTTTTTCGACAATGCCAGACATAGGCATAGATATACCTTTACATAGGAGCCGTTTGCTTTTGGCATGTAGTCTAAAATGAACGAATCTGGAATGAGGGTATAGGTGGGTTGATTTTTGGCGGTAATGGAAATTTGATTCATGTTTCACATCCTTTTTATATTGAATGCCCCAAAAGGGCAATGAATTCGTAGTTGCTGTTGACTTAGTAAACTGACGCTTTAATAGTATAATATACTATTTTTGAATTGTAAATTGAAAAATTTCGGGGGATATATGAACAACAAATTTGTGGAAATTGTGGATAATGTGGATAATGTGGTGGACATAATATGTTTACAAATCGAAATTGGTAAGAATATGGCGAAAAAACATCACAATCAGAAATTTCGAAAAAATTCGTTATGTAAACAAAAAAATCCACAGATTTTGTTCACATAAATTGTGAATAAACCTGTGGATAATGTGGATAATTATAAATTTAAAAGTGATTCTCCAATGTTCACAACATTTCCGGCTCCCATAGTTATCAACAAATCATTTTTTTTGCAGTTTGTTAATAAAAAGTTTTCGATTTCATCAAAAGATGGGAAATAATGTACATCTGTTCCATAAGTTGCAATCTTTTCTGCCAGGTCTTTGGAACTGATTTCACCGGTATCAACCTCTCTGGCGGCATAAATATCAGCCAGCACCACGTGGTCTGCCTGACTTAGAACCTTGGCAAAATCATCTAAAAATGCCTTGGTACGGGAATAGGTATGTGGTTGGAAGACGCACCAGAGTTCCTTGTGTGGATAACGGGAAGCAGCGTTTAAAGTCGCCTGAATTTCGGTTGGGTGGTGAGCGTAGTCATCCACGACGTGAACTCCACATAAATCTCCTTTATATTCAAAACGTCGATTGGTTCCGAAAAAAGTAGAAAACCCATCATTGATCTGTTCATTGGTGATGCCCAGCTCTTTTGCAACAAGGATGGCAGAGATGGCATTATAAATATTATGCTCTCCTGCAACTTTCAGGATAAAATGACCTATAGGTTCTTCTCCTGAAAATAAGTCAAAGGACGAATTTCCCATTTCATCATAAGTAATATTGGAAGGATAGTAGTCGTTATCCTTTAAGGTTCCGTAAGTTTTTATTCTACAGGATAGATTTTTTAAAATAGCATCTTTGGTAGGAATGTCTCCATTTATGACCAAAAGACCATTTTCCGGAAGTTTTTTGGCAAACTGGTGAAAAGATTCCGTAATTTCTTCAATTCCACTAAAAAAGTCCAGGTGGTCTTCCTCTACATTTAAGATGACGCTGATTTTAGGGAAAAAGGACAAGAAACTGTTTGTGTATTCACAGGCTTCCGTTACAAATAATGGCGATGTTCCAACACGGATATTACCACCAATGGCTTTTAAAATTCCACCTACAGAAATGGTGGGGTCACTGCCGGCTGCCAGCAGAATGTGTGTCAGCATGGAAGTAGTGGTGGTTTTACCATGGGTCCCGGAAATCGCAATGGGAGTTTCGTAGTTGGTCATTAACTGCCCCAGTAACTCGGCCCTGGATAACATAGGAATCTGTTTTTCACAGGCTGCAACGTATTCTTCGTTTTCCTTGGAAATAGCAGCAGTATATACTACAAGGTCGATGGAGTCATTTATATTTTCTTTGCGTTGCCCAATCTGAATGGCAGCACCAAGAGATTTTAAATGTTCGGTAATGGATGATGCATTCTGGTCGGAACCACTTACTGTAAATCCGGCATTTAATAAAATTTCTGCCAGACCACTCATGCTGATTCCTCCAATTCCCATAAAATGGACATGGCAAGGTTGGTTAAATTGAATATTGTACATTAGATCCTCCTATTTGATATGACGTATGTGTGCCGTCTTATCCGATTCTTTTTCATCTAAATCTATTATAGGACTTTTTTTCAGGTTCGTCTACTATGAAAATGCAAGTAATTTCCCTTGAGGCTTAGAAAAAAATATGATAAAATATAAAATAATTGTAACGTAGCAATTTGTGATGCTAACGGGTGGGAAAATTTTACTTCTACACCCGCATCATTGCTCAAAAAAGAATAAGATGAGGGTTTACTCTGAAAAAGAGAGGTGTATGTTTTGATTAAGAAAGAAATGATTGCCATGTTGCTTGCCGGTGGGCAGGGGAGTCGTCTGGGAGTACTTACTTCTAAACTGGCAAAACCGGCGGTTGCTTTTGGCGGAAGGTATAAAATCATTGATTTCCCCCTTAGTAACTGTATTAATTCCGGTATAGATACGGTGGGGGTTTTGACCCAGTATCGTCCCCTTCGTTTAAATCAGCATATTGGAATCGGTATTCCGTGGGATCTGGATAGAAATATCGGTGGTGTTACGGTGTTGCCGCCTTATGAAAAGAGCAGTAACAGCCAGTGGTATACCGGTACGGCCAATGCCATATATCAGAATCTGGAATATATGGAGTATTATCATCCGGATTATGTATTGATCTTATCAGCGGACCATATATATAAGATGGATTATGCAGTAATGCTGGATTACCATAAGGCATGTAATGCAGATGTAACCATAGCTACCATTCAGGTTCCTTATGAAGATGCTCATCGTTACGGAGTTGTCATTGCGGATTCTAACGGAAGAATTAAGGAATTTGAAGAAAAACCGGAGGAGCCGAAGTCGAATCAGGCGTCTATGGGTATTTATATTTTTTCCTGGGATGTGCTAAAAAATGCGTTGCGTTCGTTATCTCAGGAGGTAGCCTGTGATTTTGGAAAACATATTATTCCATATTGTCATAAGTGTGGGAACCGTATTTATTCCTATAATTATAGGGGGTATTGGAAAGATGTGGGAACCCTTGCTTCTTACTGGCAGTCTAATATGGAATTAATTAATCTGGTCCCTGAATTTAATCTGTATGAAGAATTCTGGAGAATTTATACCAAAAATGACCGGACGACACCACAGTTTATTTCGGGTACTTCAAATATAGGGGGAAGTATTATCGGGGAAGGCACGGAAGTCTATGGAAGTGTAGATAATTCTGTCATTGGCTCAGGGGTGTATATTGCAGAAGGGGCTGTAATTCGAGATAGTATTATTATGAGTGATTGTAAAATTGGGAAAAATGTAAATATTTACAAGGGAATTATTGCGGAAAACACTACCATAGAAGATGATGCCCAGGTGGGTTGTTTTGAAGAAGTCCCGAATAAGGTGGCACCACATATTTATTCGGATGGATTATCTGTGATTGGGGAGGGAAGTTACATTCCTTCCGGAGTCAGAATTGGTAAGAATACTGCCATTTCCGGGATTACAGTTTTTTCAGATTATATAGACGGAGTATTGCCTAGTGGGGAGAATTTAATTAAAGGAAGTGATGGAATATGAGAGCAATCGGAATTATTCTGGCAGGGGGAAACAGCAGTAAGATGAGAGAGCTGTCTGCGAAGAGAGCCATTGCGGCAATGCCGGTAGTAGGAAGTTACCGGAGCATTGATTTTGCACTTAGTAATATGTCAAATTCCAAAATTCAGAATGTGGCTGTTTTTACCCAATATAATTCCAGATCCCTGAATGAACACCTTAGTTCATCAAAATGGTGGGATTTCGGACGTAAGCAAGGTGGACTTTATGTGTTTAATCCTACCATTACTCCGAAAAACAGTTACTGGTATAAGGGAACTGCAGATGCCCTTTATCAGAATATGGGATTTTTAAGAGACAGTCATGAACCTTACGTGGTGATAGCCTCAGGAGATGGCATTTATAAATTAGATTATAATAAAGTTCTGGAAGAACATATTAAAAGCAATGCAGATATTACCGTTGTAGTAAAAGAAATTAATCCTATGGAGGATGACCCTACCAGATACGGTGTAGTGGTAAAGATGGATGAGAAAAACCGTATTCTTGATTTTGAAGAAAAACCATTGGTGGCAACTACGAATCTGGTATCCATCGGGGTTTATGTCATTCGTAGAAGGCAGCTGTTGGAGCTTTTGGAAACCTGTGCAGCTGAGGAGAGAATGGATTTTGTAAAGGATATCATTGTACGGTATAAAAGCATTAAAAATGTTCATGCATATAAGATGGATTCTTATTGGAGAAATATTAGTACGGTGGAATCTTACTATCGTGCCAATATGGATTTTTTAAATTCGGATATCAGGGATTACTTTTTTAAACAATATCCTGATGTTTATTCAAAGGTAGATGATTTACCACCAGCGAAATATAATTATGGATGTGAGGTTAAAAACAGCCTGATTTCCAGTGGATGTATCATTAATGGGCGGGTGGAAAATTCGGTCATCTTTAAAAAGGTGTTTGTAGGAAATAACTGTGTGATAAAAAATTCCATTGTATTAAATGATGTGCATATTGGTGATAACTGTTACATAGAGAACTGCATCATTGAAAGCAGGGATACCTTACGGGCCAATACGACTCATATAGGAGAAGATGGGAATATCAAAGTCGTGGTGGAAAAGAATCTTAGATATACCGTATAACCCAAAACAACGCAGCGAAAGCGTGCCTGCGATTTTTGATTCTTTTTTATCACTTTTACATAAAATATTATAGTTTCGCAATCGCCTATAGAATTAAAATTTGGAGGAGGGAAATTTTATGGAGATTACAGAAGTAAGAGTTCGAAAAGTAAACAAAGAGGGCAGAATGAAGGCAGTGGTATCCATTACCTTGGATCAGGTTTTTGTGGTACATGACATTAAGGTGATTGAAGGAGAAAGAGGCTTGTTTATTGCCATGCCTAGCAGAAAAAACAGTGAAGGGGAACACATTGATGTGGCACACCCTATCACTCAGGAAGCCAGAGAGTATATACAGGAAGAGATTCTTAAGGTATATCAGAGTCTAGAAGACTAAAAATCTATTTTTATATGGAAATAGGGAACTTTCTTGATATAAAATATCGAAAAAGTTCCCTATTCTGCTTATGGCGAAAATGCAAACCTTAGCGGAATTTCTCCATGAGGTTATTCCGTTGGCTCAGCCTCGATTTTCTTTTCCGGCATACAATTTATCAATTTTAATTACAGCATAGTAATTTTCATAGGTATTATGTATCAATTCTTCGATTTCCTTTTTTACCTGGGTTTCCGTTTTTTTGTAGCTATGAGGAATCACTGCATCAAAAATCAAATTTGTATGGGTAGGACCCTTCACCATACGAAAATCATGTATGGTAATGCATTCGTCGTAGGTTTTTAGTAATTCTGTGATTTTTTCACGCATTTCTTTGATGCTGTCGTCATTTACTTCTACCGGATCCATATGTAACACTGCTTCACAGTTTAACTGGTCGTGTAATTCATTTTCAATACGGTCAATGACATCATGTAATTCAAAAATGTCACCATTTCCGGGAACTTCCCCATGAAGGGAAATCATAACCCGGCCAGGACCATAATCATGTACCACCAGGTCATGAATCCCAAGAATTTCCTCATGGGACAATACAATTTCCTCGATGCGTTTTACAAATTCCGGGTCCGGAGCCTGCCCCAGCAAAGGACTGATGGTATCCTTGGCTGATTTATACCCGGCGTAGAGAATAAATACAGCAACCATGATGCCACTGAATCCATCGATGTTAATGCCGGTAAATCTTAAAAATAACATGGAGATAAGTACCATGGTAGTAGAAAAGGAGTCGCTTAAACTGTCAAGGGCGGTAGCCTTCATGGCAGTAGAGAGAATCTTTTTACCAATGGAACGATTATAAGCCGCCATGTATAGTTTTACCCCGATGGAACAAACCAAAATAATAAGGGTGAGGTTGCTGGTATTTACATCTTCAGGATGAATGATTTTCATAACAGAAGACTTAAATAACTCAAATCCCATAAACAGGATTAATACAGATACAAAAAGTCCGGTAAGATACTCGATTCTTCCATGGCCAAAAGGGTGGTCGGTATCAGATTTCTTTCCGGAAAGTTTAAAACCTACCAAGGTGATGAAAGAAGAGCCTGCATCGGAGAGATTATTAAAAGCATCCGCCGTAATGGCAATGGAGCCGCTGATGACACCGGAAAAATATTTTCCTAGAAATAAAAGGATATTAAGAAAAATTCCTACGATACCACTTAACATCCCATAGGAACGGCGGACGGCATCGCTTTTATAGTTTTTGTAATCCTTGATAAATAACTTAGCGAATAAGGTTATCATAAAATACCTCTCTTTAATATAATGATGTTAGAGCTGTCCCACTAAGTAAAATAATCGCAAGATATGGCATGATTTGTTCTAAAAACACCTAAATTTTGCAGAAAAATTTTTTTAATACGACAGCCTCATGATACCTAAGAATTGTGCTGCATTTTGTGTCTACACAATTCTAAAACATTTAAAATCCGCCCTATTCAGGCTACTTTCTTATGTTTTGCAATTAACTGATAATTCTTTGTATCATACCATAATGTGATACTTGTGTCAAAAGCTGGTTACTCGTTGCGTGTGAACAATAACCAAAAAATGTAACTGTTCACAAGTGAATAGTTACGTATTGATACAGCAGTTTTACGCCTAAGAATGGGAAGAATCTCAGTATATTTCTTGAATATTCCACCTACTCGTGATAGAATATGTGAATAGATTGAAAAAGTACATTGGTAAGCAGGTGGCACGAATTAGTGGCGCCTTAAAAGTGTGTCTAAAATAGGAAAATCAGCCAGAAGGATTCATGGAATTCATCATAAAATATAATTATGCAAGGTTACTCGCTCCTAATCATATTTTATGATGAAAAGGCTAATTGACGTAGTTTATTAACAGAAAAAACGCAAACGTGGCAAAAAATATTTCTTTTTAGGCAGAAAATGATTTTTTTTAGAAAGGTTTGGTAGGAGAAATGTTAAAAGCAGTGATTTTGGCAGCAGGAAAAGGAACAAGAATGAAATCAGATTTACCAAAGGTAGTACACAATGCCTTAGGGAAACCCTTGGTTTATTATGCCATGAAAGCGGCAAAAGAAGCCGGTGCGAAAGAGATTTGCGCTGTAGTGGGATATGGTGCGGACTTGGTAAAGGAAGCAGTGAAAAAAGCAGCAGAGGAGTTAGAAATCAAGGTAGATTTCGCACTTCAGGAGGAACAGTTAGGAACCGGTCATGCGGTTCGCTGTGCGAAGGAGTTTATTGGTGTCACAGGGGAAACCATGATTTTATTCGGGGATACTCCACTGATTACCGGTCAAACATTGAAGGAATTGCTGGAATTTCATAAAGAAAAGAAGAATGGAATTACCGTATTATCTACTTTGGTAGAAAATCCTGCAGGATATGGAAGAATTGTTAGGGAAAATGGTGTTTTTGTAAAGAGTGTGGAGGACAAGGATGCCACACCGGAAGAAAAACAGATTCAGGAAATCAATTCCGGCATGTATCTGTTTGAAAGCAAATTACTGTATGAAACTTTGGATTTGATTAAAAATAATAATGCCCAGAAAGAGTATTATCTTCCGGATACCTTGACCATAGTGAAAAATTTAGGGCTTGGAACCGTGGACGCCATGATAACGAAAAATCATCAGGAAATATTAGGGGTAAACAATCCGGAACAATTAAAAGAAGTAGAAGAATTCATGAAAGCCAGAGGGTGAGGAAGGGATTTTATGTAGGTAATTGCTAAATTATCAAAAACATATGTTGAGTGATGAAAAAGAAACAAATACATAAGCAGGCGCTTGTTCGGCCGTCGGTACTTAATGAG
>JBGVLX010000085.1:0-27691 GCA_045124495.1 Lachnospiraceae bacterium | reverse complement strand
ATCATTGCAGAAGGTTTATCCTGTCTGGTTGCAACCATACTTATGAGAAAAATCAATCATAATATTATTTCAAATTTGGAATAACTTAGAAATTTAAAAATGAACGAAGAAAGGACGAGTATAGCAATGGAGAAAAAAATTATTACAATCAGTAGAGAATTCGGCAGTGGTGGTCGCTTTATCGGAGAATCCTGTGCCAAAGAATTAGGATTTTCATTCTATGACAAGAAAATCATTGAGCAGGTTGTCAAAGAAACCGGATTATCCGAAAAATTCATCTCAGAACGTGGAGAATATTCTCCTAAAAGCAGTGTTTTCTCTTACTCCTTCCTATGAAGAGACTTAAAAGGGGGTTCTTTGGAAGATTATATTTATCAGGTGCAAAGAAACATTATTTTGGATATCGCCGAACAAGGAAACTGTGTCATCGCGGGAAGATGTGCTGATTTCATTTTAAAGGACAGAGACAATGTTCTTAATATCTTTATACATGGCACCAAAGAAATGAAATGTCAAAGAATCAAGGATCTATATGAGAAAACAGAAAAAGACGCCCTACTTTTAATGGGGGACACTGACAAAAAAAGAAGTCTTAACTATTCATATTATACAGACCAAACATGGGGAGCCGTAAAAAACTACGCGTTATGCTTAAACAGCGGAATTCTTGGATATGAGAAATGCATTGAAATTATAAAGGATATTGTGCGCTCCTCAAATTAATCATTTGAAAATCTGATACAAAAAAACACTTCAGAATACAGTTAACCTATCTATCATGATACTATATTCCGAAGTGTTTTTATTTGTTCAACGACCTTTTCGTCTATCAGTTCCTATATAAAATAAAAAAAGCGCGAGACGGGGATCGAACCCGCGACCCCCTCCTTGGCAAGGAGGTGCTCCACCGCTGAGCCACTCGCGCAAATCAAATCATAAGCTTTTTCTCTCAAGAACAATTAATATAATATCATAAAACCATATACTCTGTCAACTCTTTTTTTCACCTTATAAAATTTTATTTTTATCAAATACAATACTCCAATCATCGACTATCAAAATTATAATGCTAACTTTTATCCGTTCACATACTTACTCTTTCCCTATAAAAACTGACAATGGTGTTTTCCTTACCGCTCATATATAACCAGTAACCTATTTTCTTCTAAACACCATTGTCAGTTTATAATTTATGACTGAATCCGTCTTATTTTATCTAAAAACCACTACTTCTTATTACTATCTTCCAAAATACTTCTAACATGGTTATGTAACAAATTCTCAGCCGAATCGTAATAATGTAACGCCTGCAAACTTTCTTTTATCTTTTCACATATTTTTTCCATTAAAAGAACCTTCTTATCGGATTCATTGATTCCATCTACGAAATAGGCATTGCCACCCCAGCTGTTCTGCTGGCCATCCATAAGCAACAGTTCCTCCAAATCCTTCTCTACCTCACCAAGAATTGGAAGTTCTTTTAAACTAATCATGCTCCACTTGTAAAAAGGCGTGTATTTCTTATTCAGCAGATGAATCAGATGAACACAGCTGGTAACAAATTCACCAACAGCCATCTGTGCAATGGCCGGCTGATTCCGAAGCATCATTCTTTGATAATTATACTGCCCACTTTGTGACATTTTTCCAACCTCTGCCGCAATCTTTTTTAATTGACACGGCTTGTTATAATATCCTGCAATCCGATTACGAATTCTGGTAAACTCACCAAAGTCATCCCGAAATACTTCTCCATTTATAGACAAACTTAAATTACATTCATCTAAATCTTCATATTCAAATTCTTCCAAGAAAGAACGGTCTGTCTGTAAAATCTCCCGGTAAAAGCCTTCAATGGTCTTAACTCCCATCCGGCTCTTTCCCTTTTTGGTTTCCAAGCGTTCAAAACCTAAATACCTCTTAGGAAGTTTTTCATATTCCTCCGCCAAAGCCGCTCCAATCATTTGATAATCAGCATTGGTAAGCCATAGAATGAATCCCGGTCCAAAATCATGATCCCTTGAAATCTCATCATCATATCCATAACATTCCGAACCATAGCCAACAAGACCCACTGCTATTTTATCCGCATACTCTTTAAATTTTTCCTCAATCATAGGCTTTCCATATTCCAGGTAATATCTCCTACATAATTCCATACCGGAAATACCTAAATCCAGACGTTCCATTACGCCTCTGGCTTTATCTAAAATCAGTCTCGCCCGTTCCGTTTCCCCGAGTTCCTTTAAAACCTTTGCATATTTTTCACAAGCCATTGCATAAGCCTGATCTTCTCCAACATTCTGCTTCATAACCTGCAAGGCTTCTTCATAATACTTTTTACTGCTATCTAGCTGTCCTAACTGATAATATGCTTCTCCCATGGTAAAAAGGGCAACGCCATAATTTCCGTCCTGATTTTCTTCTGTTGCATGATATAATTTTAGTGCTTTCTTTAAATGGGAAATTGCTGTTTCTGTTTCCTTCTTTTGAAGATAGGAATCTGCCAGCTTTGTATGTATCACGGAAACTTCTGAAACACAATCCTTCATAGTTGCAAGCTCTAGTGCTTTCTTCAAACAGACAATAGACTGATTCCACTCCCTTAACTCCCGATACAACACACTCATACTATGATATAGACAACCCCATTTGGAATCGCTTTTTTCCAGTTTTCCCTCGAAACATGGAAAAACCTGCAGATAAAGATTTCTGGCATCCTCCAGCCTTTCTGCCATTTGGTACACAGCTGCCACATTTAATAACAGACTACCATATTCTATACTTCCTTCCAGCTCCAAATCTTCTGCTAGTTTTAAAATCTTCTCGCTAATTTTAATAGCATCCGAATATCTTCCCAAATTTTTATAGTATGTCACTAATTCATTCAATATGGAAAGCAATGCTGCAGTATCTTTTTCTTCCATAGCTTCTGCCGCTTTTCCTAGTAAAAAAGGCTCTATGGCATCTGTCTGTTTTAATGTTGATAAATAGTCTAACTCCTCTAAAATACCTTTTACATCCATATATGCACCCTCCATTCCGGGGATATCTAGTTTAACTTCTTAACTATTTTGCGAAGTTCAATTCAATGTCCCCCATATCATTGGTTATTTCCAATGGAATTTCGCCTTTTGATTTGTATGTGGAACCGCATTTCTCATCATCAATCAAAAGGTCTCCCATATCTATTTTAGCATATATTTCATAGGTTTCAACAGGTTTTTCGAAACTCATTTCTACATTCCCCATATTACATGTTACAGTCCCTTTTTCCATTATATCTATCTTGGAAATTTCTACATTACCCATATCAGCCTTAACATCAATCTTATCCACTGATACTTCTTCCAGATTTACACTCCCCATATCCGCTTCAATGATAAGCTCTCCGGCAAAACATTTTTCAAGCTCCACACTCCCCATATCACAATTCAATTCCATCAAAGAAGCTCTCACTTCAGAAAAATATAGGTAACCCATATCCACTTCCATTGATATGTTATTTAATACAGTTTCTTCCGGATAATACAATCTTACTGTATTTTCTCTGTTCTTCGAAAAACCGAATCCTATAGACATAAAAACAGATTTTTCTTTTTGTTCGATGATAAGCGTATCATCCTTTACTTTATATTCTAAAACACCGGCGCATTCATCAAATTCAATATAATAATCATCAGAGGCTATCAATTCGATGTTACTACTTTGAAGGTCAAGCTCTATGTTTTGAAATTCTTCCACCGGAGATTTTTCTAAAATCGTAGTCTCTTGACCAATTTTAAATTCCCCATTAACCCACGATATCAGAGTTGCTGCTCCAAAATGAACCGCTGAAATCGCCATAATTCCTCCAATTACCATTAATACTACTGCAGCGATACACCATCTCTTAGTACTCTTTTTCATGTTTTTTCCCTCCTTTTACAATTTTCGATACTATCCATGTAATTGCTTTTATAACCAGTTTTATAATCTGTATGGTTAATATGATTGCTACGATTCCAAATCCATTCACAAACAAACTACATCCTATCAGAAATACAGTAGTAATTGGTGATACAGTAACAATTCCAATTCCTACCACAAATGCAACAATACCTACCAAAAAGAAACTTAGGTCCAAAACAGTGACTGTGAAACAAAATGCTGCCATAACTGCAAAGATTGAAAATAATACCGCCACAATGGCAATTGCTACAGGAAACGCCACAGGAGCAGCAAAGATACCTAATATAATCAACCACACATTCTTAGCTGTATCGTTCTTTTTTCTTTCTTTCTCCTCTTCTTTCTCCCTTTTTTGTCCCTGACCAACTACTTCCAAAGATTTCACTGCACATTCCCGAATGATTCCGTTTGCAACTTCCTTAGGGGAACCTAACTTTTCAATTACTTCTTCTACATTCTCTCCGGCTTCTTCTAAGTATTCCCTATAATACTGCATGGCCTCTTCCCGTTCCTCTTCCGGTAGTTTTCTTAAATTTCGCTCTAATTCTGCTAAATATTCCTCTTTACTCATCTGCTTTCCCTCCTATCAACTCGTCCACTTTTTCCCGATACGATATCCATTCTTCCTGATAATACTGAAACCGTATTCTGCCTTCCGATGTAATGGTGTAATATCTCCGGTTTCTTCCATTAAAAGGCTGGTCGTAAGTACTTACCAATCCTTCTTTCTGAAGTCTCCGCAAAATCGGATACAAAGTAGATTCTGAAATTTCAAATATTTCCTGAATCTGTTTCGTTAACGTATATCCATATGCATCTTCTTCCTTTAATACTGCTAAAACACAGGCATCCAGCAATGGTGTCCCTAACTGAAATATCATATAATCCCTCCTTTTCTCCACCTTTGGCATTCAAACAATATTATATATCGTATAATATTGTTTGAATATAATATATTACATCACAACCAATTTGTCAATCACTTTCTCTAAACAAAACAAACATTTCCTGTTTGTGAAATTTCTCAAAATCCTATTTTCAAGATTTATGCAAAAAAACCGTGGTGATCACTCACCACGGTCCATATGTACACTCTTACATCGGAATCAAATCTAAATGCAGTTTCTTAATTACTTTTAAAGTATGACTTCTAAAGTCTTCTGCATCATTTAAATCCAACAGCTTATCTTTATCAATTTGTTTTTCCATCAATGCTTTAATCCAGTCATCCAGATACTTTCTGACATAAGCAACTTTTTCCTCACTCTTATCAATTAAGAATTTATCCACATTATTAATATATGTGATAACATTGCTTTCCGGCTTTGCAGCAGTAGTAGTCTGGTTACTTTCATCAGATAACTCAATTACCTTACCGGTCTTGGTAATGATAACTCTCTTACTCTGACCATCTTCCTTCTTTTCTTCCGGAGCCTTTCTGCTAATTAAAATTTCTACTGCCTTAATCAGACAAGCCACAGAATAGGTACGTTCTTCCGGAGTTTGCTTGTCTACACCTTTATCCAGATATTGATTCCATAACCATTCTGATTTATAAATCATTTCTGAAAGATGTGGATGTCTAAGAAGTCTTAATGCATCCTGTTCAGACTGACTTAACTTATTACCAAACAATGAACCTTTTTCTGTACTTTCCTGTACATATCTGGTTCCCAGTTTAATTTCTCCATATGTTTTAAGGAACATCTTTTCTGCTTTCTTCGTATCATAATTTGAATTAATGATATTAATCTTACCATTATTCAGACCATGTTTAATCATCTCATCCGCAGCAATAAATACAAGATGTTTCTGTCTGTCTTCCAATAACTTCTTAATTTCAAAGTTTGCCTTATTCTTTTCTACGATAGAATTCTTACGTACCTTGAACGCTTTAATCTTTTCTTTAATACTGAACAAATTCTTAAGTAAAGTAGGATTACTGTTTACATAAGTTCCGGTCCAATTTAATTCCACATACTGATGTTCGATACGGTTCGATAACTCATATACATTATACCCATCAAACAATACGTTTAATGTAGTATATAATAATTCAAGAATCTCGTATTTTTCTTCCCATGAATGAGAAGAAACATCCTGATTTACCAATGCCTTAATTCCACATTCATAGAAAATCAGATTATATTCATACAAACCTTCAAAAATATTACTCTTATCTGTCAACGCCTGACCTGCACCTAATACCTGTAAATTCTTCTTCATAACAGGTTCATCTTCGATAAATTTATATACCTTCTTAATAAATTGAGATACTTCAGCAATCAGTCCATCAATACGGCGATTATAAATATCCTGTTTTGAAATCGCAGTTACTACTGCTCTGTTTAAGAAATTCGTATACTGGGCATTATCACAATGACGAATCAAATCCTTAAAGCTATCATATACTTTTAAATTATCAATCGGAATAAATTCCGCATTCAAACCATAAAATTCAAATGCCTTTTCATAATTTAAGTTACGAACAAATTCATTAAATAATCCCATACTGAAATGTAACTTATAATCACTTGGTACATTTTCATCTTCAATAAGATAATCATATAATACTTCAAGATTATTTAAATAAGTCTCCGGAGAACGAATCTGTGCAGCAACATCAATATCCATTACTACACTGATCAAATCCAAATATCCCATAATGGCCTTATCAAAGCATTTCGGTCTTTCTTCAATTTCCAAAACCTGGAAGTATGTATTAATTAACTGTGGAGCAATTTTCTCCCCAATCAATCTCATAGCTACTTCAAATTTTTCACATTGATATAAATAAATCAGCCAAATGCTGTAGCGATACACACCAGATACAGCAACCGGTGCATCGATCTGATTTGGATCAATATCACCATATACAAACTTAAACAACGGTTCAATCCAATCTTCAATTTCATACCGTTCCGGCTTCTTTATATATTCTTGAACAAAGTCTGAAAGTTCATATAACTTTGTACACGAACTTCTCGTTTCCTCATCTACGTTTACCGCAGATAAATCAAAATCATTTTCTTTTAAATAATCGATAACCAATGCATAAAAGCCTTCTTCAACCTGTTCATTCAAAAAACGAAACAAAAGACTTTTATTACTAGAAGATGCAATCGTCAGCATACTATTCTCGTTTGTAGCAGAAACGCTAGCTGGTAATGACTTCATTTCCTCTTCCTCCTAACACATTTAGCAATTATGTATAATTTTTTAAATCATATAGTAATATTAGCACAAATTCTTCCTAATTTCAAGAAAAAGGATTCGAAAATCATAGATAATAACTAATATTTTTTGTGCAAAATTACAATAGACTAAAATTTACAAGAAATTTTAGTCTATTGTAAACAAATATTTAAGCTAGTATCTATGCATTTCCACAATAACCATGGATTTTACAAATAAAAACAGAAAAGTAACATCCGCACTATTTCATCCTATCTTGTAATTACTGCCCTCGAACCTTTGAAGCATTCTAAAATGTAATAAAGAACTTTCCAATAAATAAAATCGATAAAAATACTGTAAGTGCAGATACTTCTTTTGCTTTACCGGTACATATTTTAATAATAGAATATGCTATCAGACCAATTCCAATTCCATTTCCAATACCACTGGTTCCTATCATAAAGATCAAAGCCAGAATCACAGGTATGATTTGTGAATAATCATTATAGTCGATTTCTTTTAAAGAACCCATCATCAAAACACCAACAAATACAAGAGCTGCCGAAGTCGCTGGCGCCGGAATTAATGCCGCAATTGGCGCAATAAACATAGAAGCAAGGAACAACAACCCGGATACCAGTGAAGTCAGTCCTGTACGTCCTCCCTCTTCTACCCCTGAGGCAGACTCGATAAAAGTAGTAACCGTAGAAGTACCGGTACAAGCTCCAGCACAGGTAGCTACTGCATCTGATAACATAGCCTTGTTCATATTTGGATAATTTCCATCTTTATCTAACATATTCGCTTTTTTCGCTGTTCCGTATAAGGTTCCAATGGTATCAAACATATCCACCATACAGAACGAAACAATCGTCATAATTGCGGAAAAAGTTCCAATCTTAAATAACCCAGAAAAATCAAATTTTAAGAATGTAGTATCCAACATATCTTTAAAAGGCGGAACAAAAGATGCCCCTTCTAAAGAAGCAAATGGATTATTTCCCAAAATAACAAACTGTGAAATCCAGTATGTAACACTGGAAACAATCATACCAATTAAGATAGAACCCTTCACCTTACGGTATCCTAATACTGCCATAACAAAAATTCCAATAAACATTGTAACAACATACAAAACCATAACCGGATACTGGTCTCCTAAAGTTGCCTTGGTAGCACTTGGACCATCTCCAAAAAAGTTTGTCAGCATATAATATGCATTTCCTTCTGAATTATAAACACCTGCATTCGTCGTAAGACCAACATTCACCAGCATAAATCCAATTCCTGCCGGTATTCCCAATCTTACTGCCTTAGGGATAGCATCTACGATTTTTTCTCTTACTCTAAACACTGTTAATACAGTAAATAACACTCCTGAAATTAAAATAATGGACAACGCGGACTGAAATCCTTCTACATATCCTTCATAATTCTCATAAATGGTACATCCTGCAATACTGACTACCACTGTAGCAAAATAAGAATTTAATCCCATTCCCGGTGCCAATACAAAAGGCTGTTTTGCATAAAACGCCATAATCAAAGTTCCCACCCCCGCAGAAATCACGGTTGCGAGAAAAACTGCATTCCATAAAGGAGTGCCTACTGCAAACCCTGTCAGAAGATTTGGGTTTAAGGCGATGATATACGCCATCGTCATAAAAGTTGTAATTCCAGCTACTACTTCTGTTTTAACTGTAGTATTGTTTTGTTTTAATTTAAAAATCTTTTCAAGCATCTCTTACCCATACCGTATCCTAAAGATACCGCGTTATCCTTTCTTCATTTTATACCTTATTCAATTCCCAAAGCATCCTTGGCAAGACGATCCGCCATGTCATTGTATTTATCATTGGAATGACCTTTTACTTTTACAAATTGAATCTGAATCTTATCTTTTATACTGTCATAAAACTCCTTGTATTTTTTCGTCCCTTCTTTATTGGTTTTCCATTCATTCAGACACCATTTTGCAATTCCTTCATAATCATGATAAATAATCAAGGATTTTATTCCCTGTTGCAGTGCATATTCCATGGCAGCCTTTGCTCCCATAATCTCTCCTGCAACATTTCTCATAAGTGCTAATTCCGGATCTTCAAACTTTTCTGAAAAGCAATATTCTTTTCCATCCTTTAAAATTACCATTCCATAAGAAAATTCTTTTGTATGCATATGATAACTTCCATCCACATAAGCGATAACACCACTCTTATCAGGAACGGTCTTTTTTATCCCGGAATTCAGAAAATTTTCAGCTTCTTCTTTGGATGTGAAACTTTTATAAGACGCCCCTGAGAATCCATTTACCTGTTCTTTGCATTCCTCCCAGGTAAGAAAAATTCCTGTCTTTTTTCCTGCTTTTACTGCATAATACTTCGTCGCCATATACCTAAATACTCCTATTCTTCAATGTCTGAAGTACAGTGCGGGCATTTCACTGCATCAATTGCTATTTCAGACTTACAATATGGACATTTTTTAGTAGTAGGTGCCTTCTCTTCTTCTTTTTTTCTAGGTATCTTATTAATTATTTTAATTAACATAAATACTGAAAATGCAATGAGCAAAAAGTTAATGATCGCCTGAATAAAAGAACCATATGCAACGGTTGCTTCTCCAACTTTAATAGACAAACCAGCGAAATTAATACCTCCCAAAATAAGACCCATCAACGGGGTAAAAATATCATTTACCAAAGAATTAACAATAGCAGTAAAGGCACTACCTACAATAATACCAACCGCCATATCAAGAACATTTCCTCTGGCAATAAATTTTTTAAATTCCTTTAACATATTATATCCACCTTTCTCTTTTTTACGAAATATGCACTTTGTTAATTTATAACATATCTCTACTTAATCTTATAATAAAAGAAAAAGCTGCCAAAGACAACCTTTTCTTATTGCTTTTATTTTTTTCTATATCTTTTCATTAAAAAACGAATAAATACAACATAAAATATAGCAAAAACCAATACCGCCCCTGTCAAAAACAGAACTGGTTTTGGTATTTGTTCTAAATCAAAACATCTTACATTAATCCACATCTGATTGATATTTACACTAGCCTCATCATCAAAGTAATTCATGACTGCGGATCGGTTAATGACTTCTTCAGTCGGATATTGTGCAAACAGTTGTCTGTACATTTGTTCTTTTGGAGCCATAATGACATAATCTCCATTTTCTTCCTCTGAAAAGAAATAATCAAGATTATATTCTACACTTTCCTCTTCCTCCTCAGCACCATAGCACCAATTCACATAATCAAACACCGTACTGTCTTCCCCACCAGAAATAACAGAAGTATAACCAATATAATACATATTTCTTACTACATTATCCGGCCGGGATACAAAATTAACAAAAGCCTCTGCCGCATGTTTTTTTGCTTCATCCCCATTGATTCCATCTTTTAACATAACCCATCCATCAAACCAAAGATTCGTGGATTCCTTTGGTACAGCGTAGTTTAAATATAAACCGTCTTCTTCCGCCTGATCCATGGTATAAACCGCATCTCCAGACCATTGATAATTGGCTACAATCTTCCCTGTCACCATATCGGATTTTCCAGAATCTGTTTCAAAAGAATAAACATTATCCTTAATATTCTTTAATATTTTTTCCACTTCATTTATGGTGTCTGGTGTAACATCATTCATGACATCGGATAAATTATTATGATAATCTGCATCTGAAATAAAACTTTCTTCTGATAACAATTCACTTTTATAAATTCCCAGTGCTGCAAAATAAGCATCTCTTACATTATCTTTTATGGTTACTTTTCTGTTATATTTTTCGTTGGCCAGAATTGACCAGGTAGAAGCATCTTCTTCAGGTACTTTCTCCGGATTATACACAATTCCTGTGGTTCCCCACATATACCCCGCCGCATATTTTGCCCATGTTTCACCACCGATTTCATTGGATTCAAACACCTGCCGAATATAAGGAGATACCCCTTTTACGTAATAATTATGTTCAGCCTCAACATCAAAAAAATCCTCACTGTATGGCTCTAGTTTCTCTTTCACCATAAGTTTCATAATCATATATTCCGATGGACACACCAAATCATAAGTATCGCCAAGATTCAACTGATTAAACAAATCTTCATTGGTACCAAAGGTAGAATATTCCACCTCTACACGGACTCCATATACCTCATAATACCATTGTTCAAAATCTTCAATCAGACTGTTTTGCCCAATAATCACACTATCTTCAGACAAATCAATGGCTTCTTCTTCATCCCAGTCCCCTTCGTCAATATACTCTTCCCAGTTACAAATTCTTAAAATGATTGTTTCTTCTTCCGAAGGAAGATTTTCCTCTTTTTTCTCTGCCCCTGATACCTCCAACGATGTCATCGTTTGAAACCATAACATTATAACAAGAAAAAAGGCCGTTAATTTTTGTTTCATGCTTCTTCCCCCTTTTTTCTAAATGTAGAAAGATTCATGGCAACCACAACCAGCACCACTACTATAAATATCACAGTAGATAATGCCCAAAGTGCTGTCTTTATTTCTGTCTGCGAACCTCTGGTGGCATTTACCACATAAGTACTTATGGTATCAAAAGTAGCAGGTTTTGTATAAGTTGTAATAAAATAATCATCTAAAGACAAAGTAATTGCCAACATAAATCCGGATAAAATTCCGGGAATGATTTGTGGAATTACTACTTTAAACAATGCTTTGGAAGGACTGCAGCCTAAATCCAAAGCTGCTTCATATAACGAACTGTCCATCTGTTTTAATTTGGGCACAACTGAGGTATAGACAAAAGGTGCTGATAAAGTAACATGCCCAACCAACAAAGGAATAAAAGTGTCCTTTTCCATTCCTAACACAATAATCATTAACACACAGATGGAGAAACCGGTTACTACGTCTGCATTAATGATTGGTACCTGATTTGCACTGTTAATAACGGCTTTTATCGTTTTTTTAGAGTAAAAGGTTCCAATGGCTCCTAATGTTCCAAGAACAGTTGCAATCAATGCTGATATTAGTGCCAGGGCCAAAGTTCCCCCTATCATTTCCCGAAGTTCCTCTGTCGTAAACAGTGTAACATAATTATCCAACGAAAAAGACCGGATAGCACCAATGGTAGTAGAATCTGTAAAACTATAGATTGCAAGAAGCAAAATAGGAACATACATAAATAATAGTGCAAAACCAAGTATCAAGGTACTTAATATTTTCTTCATCATAATGCTTCTCCCTTCTGCTCACTTTGATCTTCCGACATTTTTCCGGTTACAAATGTCACAATTAATATAATTGCAAGAAGTATAATGGCAATCATGGAACCATTGTGCCAGTCATATGCACTAAAATAGCTTCCAATCAGACTTCCCATAATATATGTGCTGTTATAAAGCATATCTAAAACAACATAATTTGTCATTGCCGGAAGAAATACCATGGTAACCCCACCAACAATTCCTGGAACGGATAACGGAAGTACAACTGATAAAAAAGCTTTTACCGGTCCTGCCCCTAAGTCCCTTGCCGCTTCTAATAAACTATGATCAATTCCAATAATCGTAGAATAAATTGGCATAATCATAAATGGTAAAAAGTCATAAGTCATCCCAATTACAGAGTTTAAAAACGGATGAAATGCCAGGTTATGTTCAATGGCAGTTAAAATCTCTTTTAACGCAGTTACTCTTAATGTAAAGTTAATCCACATCGGCATTACAAATACCATAAGTATTACAGCCTTATTCTTCAAATGACTTTTTGCCAGAATATAGGCAACCGGATACGCAATCAAAAGGCATACCACTGTGGTTACGAAAGCAAGCATAAGGCTATAAATTAACGTTCCCATGGTGTTGCTTTGTGTAAAAAAGTTAATAAAATTCTGAATGGTAATATGTCCGTGTGCATCTGTAAAGGCATAGTACATTAACACCAATAATGGAACAAACACAAAGCAAAAAAGATAAATTGCATAAGGAATACAAAGCTGTTTCCTCGAAAAACGAATTTTTCCCATTTTTTATGAATCTCCTTCAGTAAATAGTGTAAGCTTAATCTTTTCTTTCGGAATAATGACACTGACATAATCATCTTCATTCCAAAGATCTTCATCATCAATAATGAAATCTTCTTCGCTCTTGGTTCGAACGGTATATTTGTAATGGTCACCTTTATAAATTAAGGAGATAATATTACCACAGGTTCCTCCAGCCTCAGCATCATCACTCATGGATACATCCTGAATTTCAATTTCTACATTCACACGGATTCCTGTTAAATCCAGTTTTTCTCCCTCTTTTGTAATGAGATATCCCTTGTCATCCAAATGGGAATCCGGATATAACTTTGTTACATCACATTCAAACTCACCATCCGCAAATTCCACAGTATTATTTTTCGTAATAACACCCTCAAATTTATTGCTAAGTACTTCTGGCAACATAACATGAATCTCATCAGGACCAATTCTCATACCAATTTTTTGTCCAGCTTCATAAAATTTGGTATTTTGAATCACAATTTCATTTTTTCCATCCTCTACAATAATTTCATAGTGCATTCCTTTAAATATAACTGAAGTAATGGTTCCTGTAATCTGTCCTTCTTCCGGTTCTGTAATCATAATATCTTCCGGTCTTACTACAACATCCACTTTCCGCCCAACCGGATAGTCATCCAGACACTCAAATTCATAATCTAAAAACGTTACCTTTTTGTTGTCTGTCATTTTTCCAACATAAATGTTACTTTCTCCAATAAAGTCAGCAACAAAGGCGTTGCTAGGCTCATTATAAATTTCTTCCGGAGTGCCTACCTGCTGTACAATACCATCTGACATTACCACAATCTTATCTGACATGGTAAGTGCTTCTTCCTGGTCGTGAGTAACATAAATAAAGGTAATGCCAAGTTTTTCATGCATTCGCTTTAATTCCAGCTGCATTTCCTTTCGCATTTTTAAATCCAATGCACCTAAAGGCTCATCTAACAATAAAACCTCAGGCTCATTTACAATGGCTCTGGCAATGGCAATTCTTTGCTGCTGCCCACCGGAAAGAGTGGATACTCTTCTTTTTTCAAATCCTGCCAGGTCTACTACATCCAATACATTTTTTACTTTCTTTTTGATTTCCTCTTTGGGAAGTTTTTTTAATTTTAATCCAAATGCAATGTTATCTTCTACATTTAAGTGTGGAAACAATGCATATCGCTGAAACACGGTATTAATTGGACGTTTGTTTGGGGGGAGATTACTGATATCCTTTCCATCCAGAAGGATTTTTCCTTCCGTCGGCAGTTCAAATCCGGCAATCATTCGTAATGTAGTGGTTTTTCCACAACCGGATGGTCCTAAAAAGGTTACAAATTCACCCTTTTTAATCTGAAGATTAATGTCTTCTACTATTACAACATCCCCATCATAACTTTTCATGATGTCTTTTAGCTCAATAATATACTCTTGCTCAGCCATAGTTTCCTCCTTTTCTTCTAGTGCTATATTAAAGTCGATTGCTATATGGAATGGACTTTCATAACAAAAAAACAGACGGGGCAGGCCTTATGTCAGACCACCCCTGTCTGTTTATACGCACTACATAAATCTAATATTTATTACATATTGGTTTATATATCACTTTATTAATTTACCAAACGAAACTATTATATCAGAATTATATCGAAATGAAAAGAAAAATTTATTCTTTTTTCACACATTTTTAATCAAACGTTATGTTCCCTGTTGCCATCTCCGGAAACGGGATCCGATACCGATTTTTTCATTATTGAAATATTAAAAAATTTTATGCTTGTTTTGGCAATATTTCATTGCTATCCAAAATTATGGTAAATGGACCATCGTTTAACAATTCCACTTTCATGGCTGCACCAAACTCTCCCTGTTCTACAATAGAAACTTCTTCCTTACATTTTTCAATGATATATTCATAAAGTCTTTTGGCCTCATCAGGAGAACCGGCAGCAGTAAAAGATGGCCGATTTCCTTTCCTGCAGTTTGCATATAAAGTAAACTGTGAAATCAGCAATAATTCTCCATTCACATCCTTAAGACCTAAATTCGTCTTTCCATTCTCATCTTTAAATATACGAAGATTTACTAATTTTTGCACCATTTTATCTGCTATTTCTTCATTGTCTTCCTGTCCTATCCCAATCAAAACCATAAAGCCTTTTCCTATTTTTCCTTTCACAGTTCCTTCCACAGAAACAGAAGCATGGGCTGTCTTTTGAATCACAAATTTCATCTTGTCCTCCAATCAGAATCATAATATATTCTTTTTTCAATTCTTGAAGTATACCACACAAAAATCACTCCAGCAAGCAATGAAATTATTCTTAGAACTTTCAAAAATATAATTTTTTTACTAAAATAAAAGAGCTCATGAAACCTCAATCATTCGCCCCGATGAATCACCTCAATCTTTATAGATTTTTTTGTCACTTTATGGTATAATGAATGCAACTATTTTGAGGAGGTACGTAATATGAAAAAAATAAGCGACTACTTTTTCTTTGGTCTCTTCGGCTGTATCGGTGTTCTTATTCTAGTCATTGGATTTTATCAGCTGATTAAAACCACCACATTTAACAAAACGGCAGTTTCAACTACTGCTACCATCACGGACATACAAACATATACCTCTAAAGATGATACCGAACATAGGGTATTTGTTGAGTATGAATTTGAAGGAAAAACCTACGAAAACATACAACTTAACGGTTATACTTCTTCCATGCATGAAGGAAAAGAAATCACTATCTATCTGGATCCGGATGCCCCAACAGATGCCAGGGTAAAAAGCATGGAAATTCTTGCTACTGTTATCTTATTTTTAATGGGAATCGTCTTTTTCCTGGTTGGCTTTTTAAATATTTTCAGCCAATTAAAGGCTGCGCGACGAAAAAAACATCTGTTATCCAACGGAAAAGTCCTTTGTGCTACCGTAGATAATATTTACCTTAACACAAGCTATAAAGTAAACGGAAGAAGTCCATTTATCGTTGAATGCAAATACCTTGACGAAAATACAAATACAACCTATCGTTTTAAGAGTGGTAATCTTTGGTCAAATCCAAATAACTTCCTTGAAATCGGAGGTCCAATTAATGTCTATGTAGATTACGAGGATTACAGTAAGCATTATGTAGATACAGATCACACAACCAATGGCCAAATCGTGGATTTTACATAATAACAGTATTTGTGTCATTATTAAAAGTTAACATATTATCAAGTAACCCAAAAATTGATGAAATTTTATTTTGAGTGAAAGAATCGAAAGGGCTGTTACCTTAAGAAGACTCTGGGATAGAATGAAATTTCAAATTCATTGTTCCCGAATCATTTTTCTTTCTGTAACAACCCTTTTTTTATGATTTTACTGCCCAACGTAACTTCGTGGACTTTGCCCTTGGATTTCGATTGCATTCACTTGCAGAAGGTCTTATGACATCTTCTGATATTTCACTGTAAACTCCAGCCTTTTTTAACTGCTTAAAAGATTTTTTCACCAATCTGTCTTCACCGGAATGAAAGGTTAAAATCGCAACCCTGGATCCGGAATTTAAAATATCTGGAAGTTTTTCCAAGAAACTATATAGTACTTCAAATTCACTGTTTACATCAATACGTAACGCTTGAAACACTCTGGCACAAGATTTTTTTACTGTTTCTTTCCTGTCTTTTTCCGGAACAAAGACCAATGCCTCTTCAATGGCGCTTTTTAAATCTGTGGTAGTCTCAATCTTTAGCCCTTTGCTCCTTTTTTGAAATACCACTTTAGCTATTTCCTCTGCATAAGGTTCATCAGAATTATCCACCATCATTCCAACAAATTCTTCCTTTGTAATATGACTTAAACGTTCAGCTGCAGATTCCCCATGTTCCGGGTCTAAACGCAAATCCAAAAGTCCTTCTGTTTTATAGGAAAATCCTCTTTCCGGATTGTCTATCTGCATGGAAGACACTCCCAAATCTGCCAAAACAAAATCAAACTTTCCTGCTTCTTTCGCCACCTCATCAATATTGGCAAAATTCGTCTGTTTCACGGTTAAAATCTCTGGGCCAAATCCCTTTTCTAAAAGCCGTTTCTTTGTCTTTACAATTTCAATGGGATCTACATCCAATGCATAAATATGCCCTTTTTGATTTAGGCAGTTTAGCATAGCGGCAGTATGACCTCCATAGCCTAAGGTTGCATCCAATCCCTGTTCTCCCGGCTGAATCTTTAATACCCCTAAGATTTCATCCACCATAATGGAAATGTGCATTCCTGCCGGAGTACTTCCCTTCTTAATCACTTTTTCAATGGTGTCTGCATATTTTTCCGGCTGCGCCTCCTTGTATTTTTCGTGAAAGGCTCTAGGATGCGTTCCTTTATACCGCACACGCCTTTTGTGTTCTGTCTGATTTACAGTTTCTTCCGAATGTTCAAGATTACCCATTCTAATTCTCCTCATTTATCCTGTCATAGTTCTTTAATTTATCTTTCTCCGTAATAGGACGAAGCACACGGCAAGGATTTCCTGCTGCCACCACATTATCCGGGATGTCCTTGGTTACGACGCTTCCACTTCCTATGACTACGTTATTCCCAATGGTTACGCCTGGCATTACCTGAACTCCCCCACCAATCCAGACGTCATTTCCTACTGTAATAGGGTAGGCATATTCCAAGCCCGCATTTCTTCTTTCGGCATCAATCGGATGTCCTGCTGTATAAAAACCACAGTCCGGAGCAACAAACACATTGTCTCCAAAGATAACCTTGGCGCAATCCAAAATGACAAGGTTATGATTGGAATAAAAGTTTTCCCCTAATTCGATATTATAGCCGTAATCACACCAGAAAGGTGCTGTAATAAAAAAGTTTTCCTTGGTTTTTCCTACGATTTTTCTGATTATTTCTTTTTGTTCCTCTACCTGGGATGGGCGCAGGTGATTGTACTCATAACATAAATCCTTACAGTCCATTCTATCCTGCATCAATTCTTTGTCGTAATTGGCATCATATAGCATTTGTTTTAACATCTTTTCTTTTTCTGTCATGTTTCCTCCTGTTCACCAATGTTTCTTACACCGGATTTTTTCATCAATAATAATATTGTCGCATTCACTGCTGCCAATATCAAGAGAAAGATGGCAGCAAGATAACCGAAATTGGAAGTGGAGTTTCTTAATAAGAAATATCCTCCCACACATACCACTGCTACAAAAGCAATGACAATAGCCATTGAATAAAACATATTATAGTTTTCCCTAAGTGCGCTCATTTCATCATCCCATACCAGTTTCGGCTGGATGGAATCAATATAGATTCCCATATAAGATACAAATGTAACAGACAATAAGCATAAAATAATATACCATAAAATATGAGTAACCGGAACTTTTATTAGCACACAGGCAGGGATAACATAAATCAACACTCCTGCTGCTGCAAATACAATCCCCACCAAAGTTTTCACATTCCATTGTGTCTCATAGGATACTGGTATGTATTTCATAAAAGGAAAATGCTTTCCTTCTCTAGATATGGCATTGGAACTGATGCTATTAAGGGATGCGATAAAGGCGGAGATTCCCACAACAAAGACCAGGCAAAGAAG
Source organism: Lachnospiraceae bacterium (assembly GCA_045124495.1). Classification (GTDB taxonomy): domain Bacteria; phylum Bacillota; class Clostridia; order Lachnospirales; family Lachnospiraceae; genus RGIG1668. The sequence continues at coordinate 8,928 of JBGVLX010000085.1, read as the reverse complement.
CTGCAAGGCAGATTCATTTTTCTCATATGCCCTTGTTAAACTCTCTATCGTAACCTGTCTGCTTTGAATTTTATATGCTGCAAATACAAAAATCGGCCAAATAAAGTTCACCACAATGCTGTGGGTAAAAAAGGCAGGGGTCCTTACTAATAATTTTACTTCTTTCACAAAATAGGAATATGCCGGACTATGTTGCTTACATTTTCCTACTAATTGTTCCAAGTCTTTTGTTTTCTTCTTTTCCGGTAAAGAAGAAAGCCGGATTAAACCTTTCATATACAAGGCTTCTGCCAAAAGCAGCATGATACCAACAGCAGCTACATTTAACACAAGGTAAATTAGAAACAATAACATATTGCCTTCCTTGATACTTTGGATAAATAACGGAACATTAGGAAATACTCTGTCCAAAACCAAAAACATTTTCTGATTTCCCGAAGCTAATTCCAATACTGCCTGTTCGAAATCAATGTCCTTGAAAGAACCCGCTCCCACCAGTATGAATAATAAGAAGGCAAATACAAAAAATATAGTAATTTTTTGTATCATATCTTTATTCTTAATAAAACTGGTAAAACACATGATAATCATACATAAAATAGCCGTGTATACCATTGGAAGTATGGTTAATGTAAATACTCCAAACACGGAAAGGAGCCACTTAAAAAGGTTCATGTCAGTTCCTAAACCAAATCCAATGAGACAGGCAGCAATGAAAATGAACTGCATAATATTTTCCCCGATAAAAGCAGCCGTAAATTTCGATGCCACAATCTGCCGCGGACGAAGGGGCCATGGAAGAATATATTCGATATCATTGGAAAAGTAAAATTCATTTAATACTACATGAAATCCAAAAATTGCAGTAAAAAGACAAATTCCGTGAAAGATGAAATGAATTCCAAAGGTCTCGCATCCAATGGATGCTAACTGCTCCGCTGTAACTTTCGCAAAGAATCCTACAAGAAAGGCAACGGGCAACATAATTCCACATACTGCAAAAACAGAAAGAAAAAAAATCATGACCTTTCTTCTCTTATCCTGTGGCTTGCTCATAGATAGAGAAGCAATCAAAGTTTTCGTAAGTGCAAAATAACTATTCATGGGCAGTCATCTCCAAAAAGATTTGTTCCAGATCCATATCCGGGTGTTTTTCTGTCAGTTCCTCTAAAGTACCATAAAATATGGTTTTTCCATGATGAATCATGATTACTTTATCACATAATTTCTCCGCCACTTCCAGTACGTGGGTCGAAAACAAGACAGAATTTCCTGCATCTGCATGCTCTCTCATCATATTTTTTAAGTTATATGCTGATTTCGGATCTAAGCCTGTCAATGGCTCGTCTAAAATCCAGACTGCCGGATCGTGCACCAGGGCTGCTGCCACCATCATTTTCTGCCGCATTCCATGAGAATAACTTTGCATCTGCTGGTCTAATACTTCTGCTAATTCAAACCGTGTGGCAAAAATTTTAATGCGTTCTTTGCGCAATCCGGTAGGTACTTTATAAATATCTGCAATCAGATTTAAAAACTCAATTCCCTTTAAACGCAAAAACATATCCGGACTATCGGCAATATATCCAATTTCCATTTTTGCCTTTAATGGTTCTTTTTGCATATCATAATCATTGATAAAAATAGAACCTGCATCCGGTTTTAAAATCCCTGTAAGCATTTTTATGGTCGTGGTTTTTCCGGCTCCGTTCGGTCCGATAAAACCTACAATTTCACCATCGTTTACTGTAAGATTTAAATGGTCTACTGCTTTTATGCTGCTATTATAAGTTTTTGAAATATCTTCGATTCGAATCATATGTATCACCCTATTTTTCTATTATTAAAGAAAATTATACCTTATTCATAATTTCAATTCAATAAAATTTCCCAGATTATTTATGCCACTAATCATTAAAAGGAATAATATCGATTTACATTACAAATTATCTTATTTTTCTCACAACAAAAAGATATCGCATTTTAAAACAAAAAGAAGCAAGCACTTTATCTTAAGTCTTGCTTCTTTATCATATTTTTACTGTTAATCTAAAAATACATAATTTAAAGAGTCGGAATCTTTTTTTATTGTTAATTTTTAATCCCATCGAATTCGAGGGGGTAAATTCGGATTATGGAGTCTTTCCTATAATCCCCAAAAATCCATAACATCCCTATTTCTCATCCAATTCTGTATAACTGCTGTTGGATCATCACTTTTATCTGTTTTCATTTCTCACCTTAACTTTAAATACAAAATGCAGCATAAAGAGGAACATTCTTTTTATTATCTTCAAAGCCAAAATTTTTAGTAGAAAGTTTAATCGCATATGCTGGTTTATGGGTTTCCATATAAACTTTCAAACTTTTTGCTCTGGTGTTATCAGCAGACTTAACCTCGATGGGAATAATCTGTCCATCACGCTGAATAACAAAATCAATTTCGGCTCCACGTTCAGATTCCCAATAGTAGGTTTTATAACCATTAATAGAAAGTTGCACATTTACATAGTTTTCAACCATCCCCCCTTTAAAATCATTCAGTTCCTCAACCATATATAATACATCATTAGCAACTAAATCTTTCTTCGCACAAAGCAACCCTAAATCGGAAACATAAATCTTAAAGGCATCTATATCATGGTAATTCTCTAAAGGCTTTTTGATTTGCTCCACCCTATAGACTTGCGATACAATTCCAGATAAACACAGCCATTCAATCGCATTCTCAAATTCAGAAGCCCGCCCTCCTTTTTTCATCAACTTATATTGAAAACGTGTATTCTTCTTCGAAAGCTGAACCGTAATATTATTATAAGCAAGTCTGGTTTTCTTAATTTCATTCAAATTATTGTATTTACTCATATCATTGAGATAACTTGCAAGTATGGTATCCTGTGTATGTCGCACAAGAATGTAATCTTTTGTTTGAGTAAACAGCATTACACATTCCGGCATTCCGCCAACCACAAGATATTGACGATAAAGCTGCATAGCCTTATCATGTAAAGCAGATGGCATAGGTGTATTCTCATTAAAATGCTCCTTTATTTGTGCTACTAACATATCTTCGCCGAGAGCCAACATAAATTCTTCCATATCCATAGGATATAACGTCTTTATATCAACCTTTCCTACAGGAAAAGAAAACTCCTTCCTATTAACAGCCACACCGAGCAAGCTGCCTGCTACAATAATATGATAATCCGGTGCATCCTCACAAAAATACTTAAGCGAAGTTAATGCCCTTTCACAAAGCTGCACTTCATCAAACACAATAAGCGTCTTTTCTTTCACTATCGTCTGCCTTGCAATATGAGATAAAATAGGTATCAAATATTCCGGACTTATATTTTCCAAAAAAGTCTCATTTAATTTTGGATTCGTTTCAAAATTAAAATATGCAACATTTTCATAATGAGTACGTCCAAACTCTAAAATGGAATAAGTTTTTCCAACCTGTCTTGCTCCTTGTAAAATTAATGGTTTACGATGTTGACTTTTTTTCCATTGTTCCAAAAAGCTCATAATCTTTCTATACATAAAAGCCCTCCATACAGTATGACCATAGTATAATACTAATTCATGTAAAATTCATGTTTTAATTTTAACTTTTTAACATTAAAATACATGTTTAATTTTAAGATTTAACACAATTTAACACGAATGTTGTCAGGTATTTATATTATAATTTAGACCTTATATCTACACCTGCATCATCCAATTTTTAATTTTTATTTACAATGCGAAAGAGACCAGATTCCTCCAGTCTCTTATTAGTTACTTAAAACTTATATGCAGTTCGTACACACATATGTGTGACTTGATTTACAATTATATTGTATAGCATCTATGATATGCTGTCAAGATAAATTTGTCAATTCTTTTATCTTTTCTTTAACGTAATCATAATTTGTTTGTAATCTATAAACCTTCTTTTCTGGATTTATTCTCATAATATCAGCAGAAAATATTTGGTGTATTTTCAATTTACTACACCCATCTTCTTCAAAATCTTTTATTTTTACAATCATCTCACATGATTTATCTACATCGGCAGAATCCTTTTTTATTGAAACCATGGGAACTACCAACATAGTGTTTCCAAAATCTTTTAATATTAAGCACCAATGACTATTAAAAATTTCTTTAGGATACGAGTTTTCTATATAAAAATAACAAACATCACCTTCTACTGGTCTTTTCATGCTTTTTAAATTATACTTTATTTTCGATAGTTGAATTGGTGTTTTTGCATTTTTGCCAATTGTATTATGAAAATGATATAATGAATTAACCATTCTTTTATAATTAAACACAAAACTCACAATATCGAAATTTTTAATTTTTAAAAGTTGATTTGTAATATTATCAAGTTCTTTCTTTGCATCCATAGTCTGTCCCCAATCATCGATACTATAGCACCATTATATTCCCACAATCAATAAATGTCAATCAAAAAAGACAAATTTTCCATCAATGATTTTTCTCCCTCCATACTCCAGTATAAAGGACTGTTACGCCAGTTGATAAAATCAAAATAATGCACAGTCCTTTATACGAATCTCCTTAATTCTTGTTATTTACTTGCTTTTATATACAAAATCACTTCGTCCGCTGACATAATGTAACTCTCTCATTAAATCCTGAATATTAATAGAATCACTCATATCCACATCTGCAAAACCTTTCTGCAATTCATCTAGAGAGTTTCTATTGCTAACATAATGTAAAATCTGCATCATATCTTTAATTGTGACTGTTCCATCACCATTACCTTCACCCGTCTGAAAATTTCAAGTGCTTACAACCTGCAAATCATAATATACTCTTCCTCATTTTCATCAACGATTTCAAATCCTACATTCTTGTACATACGAACTGCATTTTTTCCCATGTTCTTATTTCAAATTGCCATTTTTCCAACATGCTTCTACTTTTCTTGTAGCTAAATCAATCATGGCTTTATACATATATTTTTTACTCCAGGAGCAAAAAACAGAATTTTTCCCTAAGATTAGCCTTGTAATAAGACTATTAGGCTTTGATACCCAGCCACATTTTGGTGTCATCTTAAATATTGTTGTATTATTTCCACACTGAACACTATATTCTCCCTGTACATATCCCATTTGCTCTCTAGGCTTAATTGTGAATTCACCACCACTTGATTTATCCAAACTTAAACCAGCATCAAACCATATTTCTACATTTTGTTCATCAAAATATACACTTACCTTCTTTAAAACAGCCTTACCTTCAAAAAAATATTCAATATTTCCATTACAATAGCTATTATTCTCATTCAGTTCAATTTCTTGCAATTCCATTATACACGTATTGGCAAATTCTAACAATTCACATTCATTACTATACCTGGCATATAATCTTGCTTGACCATTCATCGGCATTGGAAAAGTATCAATTTTTATATCTTTGCCATCAATATTACAACAAATAATTGATTTACGTTTGCGTATAAAATCAAAATCGTACATAAAGAATACAGGCAAAAAATCTGGCGCCTTTGAACCTACTCCAATAGGAGCCAACAAATTCATTGCTTTTGACTTTCTCTTACTTTTTTCCTCTATATATACTGATATCTTCCTATCTTGTATGTCAACAAATTCAAAACTTATAATCTGATTATTATCCACTTTACACAACTGTACATTACTAATGTGAGTCTGAACGTGTTTATGTAATCCATTCTCTACAACATTAAACTTTTCGTTTTCTATAAAATTCAATCTTAGATCGTCATATACATCTACATACTTATCATTTCGATATGCAAGCACTCGGTACCCCTCTCCATATGGCTCTCCTTTCATAAATTGTAGTTCAAAACCTCTGTAAATGTTATCTGGATACTTTTCAAAAGGAATTATTGCCAACTTTCTAATCGGACTATATTTTACTATGATGGGTAAATAGCTTTTCATTTTATCTTCCACTTGTTTCAACCCTTTCTGCAAAGCATCGTATACTTAAACGCACCGTAGCTACCTTAATTACTTTCTTCATACCAATTCCTTACCCTTCTAACAAGTATTTTACAAGCGGCTCTGTATATTTCTCAGAAGAAATATCATAAGAACTTTTAATAGCTTGTACAAAGCCTTCTTCAACACTATCCTTGTTCTTCTTTTTACTTAATACATTAGACATCATTTTCATAAGAGTTTTATCCGGAAATGACATTTTTTCATAACAAATTCCGCTTTGCATATAAAAATGAGAAATAGATTCTAATTCCTCTGCTGACAAATTCTTTTTCCACATTTCATCAATTTCCGTTGTAACTTCATTCGGTGTTCCGCCTGTGGCAAAAATAACAAACGTTTTCGCAGAACTCTTTTCAAACATATCTTTCGCCTTTTTTAAACCATTTATCATTCCTGCATATAATCCGCCACCATAAACAACCACATCAAATTCCGACATCTTATCAACTGTAATTTCCTTAAAATCTATGAGTTCCCCTTCTACTTCTCTTGCAATTATTTCAGCATACCATTGGGTAAATCCCGTTTTACTTTTATATATCACTAAAATCTTCATCTATTCTCTCCTTAAATCATTTTTAAATTAGTTTCAATTTGAATAATGGTCTTTATTGTTACTTGTAATTGTTCTTCTGAAACACCATCGAACATTTTTCTCATGATATTTACCATCATCTCATCATTTTTTGCACAGAATTCTCTGCAATAATCTGTTAGTTCAATACGCTGCTTCCTTTTATCACTTTCATCTACAGTAATATGAACAAATCCTTTCTTTTCTAATTTCAATAAAATCTGTTTTACATTCTGATGTGAACTACCCATTATTTCTGCAAGTTCCTTTACTGTGGGCTTATCTTTGCACAAGTTTATACATATAACAGCAAAAAATTGTTTCCAACTAATTTCTTTCATCGCACTATCTGCTACTGCTTGAAATCTGTTCTCAAATGCACTTAATAATCCCAGCAAAAAGTATGATGAGTTAATCCCTGTAAAATCCACTTTATCATTACTGATAACTTCTTTAATATTCATTTCACCCTCCAATAGGTAATATATTACTTTATTTAAGGTAACACATTACCTTTTATTTGTCAATAGAAAAAGACGGACATTTATCCGTCTTCATCTCAACATAAAATTCCAAAACATCTAACTCTTTGATGGCTGCAACTAACTCATCCACTGTATCTGCACCACAAATCCTTTGGTATAACCGCCAACACAATCTTTCATGTACAATTTACCGCCATGCTTCTCAACGATAGTAGAAGAAATTGCAAGTCCAAGACCGTTGCCACTTCCGCTTGTCCTAGAAGCATCTCCGCTGACAAAGGGCTTGAACATATTTTCCGCAAATTCCTTAGAAATTTGCTCTCCATTATCCGCAATGGTTACAAATGCGCATTCCTTCTCCTTGTATACCTGAATCAAAACACGTGCCCCTCTTTGATTGTGCTTATAGGCATTCACAATCAGATTATTCACTGCACGGCGAAATTCCTGTTCGTCTATGTTACAGAAAATCGGTTCGTCAGGAATTTCAATCTCCAGTTCAATCTCCTTTTCCTCAAATTCAGAATAACTCATTGCCACCATATCCCGGACAAGAGAACAAATATTTGTTTTTTTCCGATTTAGAGTATAACTTTCCGTTCCCAATTTGGAATACGCCAACAACGTTTCAATCAATTCATTTATATGGCGGCTTTTTCTGTAAATAATATCCAGAATTTCTTCCTGTTCTTCTGTCTTAATCTTGCCTTCCTTCAACGCAGTTGCAAACCCTTGTATGGATGTTATCGGGGTTTTCAGATCATGTGCAATGCTGGAATACAATAGGTTTTGCTCTTGTACCTGCCGCTTGCTCTCAGCTTTGATCACTTTCTTTGAAAAACGGTAAAATATGTATGCACCTACGAACAAAAACAAAAATGAAGTTCCTAAATTCAATATCATCCAATGCGTATACTCTCTCCCGTTTCCACCTTCATACATAGAATAAAAGAAATAATCTAATATCCAGCTAATTCCTGATTCTGCTAAGATGATTACAAAAGTACACAGCATATAATGTTTTAAGCTTTGTTTACTAATTTTATTCATAGCTCTCCAATCTATATCCAAGTCCCCGGATTGTCTTTATGTATTCGCTTCCTATCTTGTCACGGAGGCGGCTGATAATCACTCGAATGGTATTATCATCCACCGCATATTCATTTTCCCATGCATATTCATAAATCTGCTCTTTTGTGAATACTCTCCTTGGTTGCCGCATCAGCAACTCAAGTACCTTGTATTCCACCTTCGTAAGTTCATAGGTATTCCCATCCTTTATGACCACACACTCATCACAGTTCAAGCGCAGAGTTCCCACTTCAATTTGATGTTGTTCTATTCCCTCAGTTTCCTGCGCTCCTACTCTTCGCAAATGTGCCCGCACCTTGGCAGCTACCTCCAGAGGCTCGAAGGGCTTTGTGATATAATCATCTGCACCCAAATCAATTCCAAGCACCCGGTCAGACAACTCCACTTTTGCAGATATTACAAGAATCGGTATGTAACGTCCCTTACGCACTTCCTTTATAATCTCATAACCATTTTTACCCGGCATCATAATATCCACGATAGCAAGGTCTATGGATTCTTCCTTTAATATCTGCAACGCAGTTTCTCCATCATTTGCTTCAAAGACCTGATAGTCATTCGCCTCGATATAAATCTTAAGTAAACGAACAATCTCCTTTTCATCATCTGCAATTAATATATTTGCCATAAAGTTTCCTCAGTTCCTTTCTGCTAAAATGCCCAAAATTGATACATATCAAACTTCATTATCACAATGAGCATACAAATTGCCATAAATATTGTTACACCATATTTTACCTTTTCTGCTTTCGTATCTGCAACACCT
>JBGVLX010000084.1:0-40220 GCA_045124495.1 Lachnospiraceae bacterium | reverse complement strand
TACTTTTGAGGCTATGGAACAGGGGGCTGCATTGTTTGAAAAAGCAACATTCGCAATGGACAGAGGGTATGATGATAACAAAATGTTTTTAAAAATGGACGAACTGAAACAGGATTATGTAATTCGTCTGAAATCCAACCGAAAGCTTCTGTACCACAATAAATGGACCATGGCAACGGAACTTCGTAATCGTCGTAAAGGCAAAGTGAAAACAAGTGTATATTACAAAGGAAAAGAGCATGAGGCATATCTTTCCCATGTAAAAGTGCAGATTACTGCCTCCAGAAAGGATATTTATCTGGTACTTGTCTATGGTATTACAGAACATCCCATGATGCTTGCAACCAATAAAGAAATCAAATCCAAAGAAGATGTAATCAAAGTAGCAAGAATCTATTTTTCACGCTGGAAAATAGAAGAATATTTTCGTTGTAAAAAGCAGATGTTCCAGTTTGAAAACTTCCGGGTACGGAAGCTTACAGCAATCAATGCCTTAAATTTTTATATCACCTTATGTATGGCATTTCTGGCACATATATCCATGAAACCAGAAACAAATACCCTTAAGGTTTTAATCATACAAAAAGCAGATCCAATAAAGGAAAAAGTTTATTTCTGCTATTATCGGTTAGCAAAAGGTATCTCCGGCATACTGTCGTATGCAAAAGAAGGCGTCAGGCTATGGTTCCGGACAAAACGTCCGGCATACCGTCAACTCTGCCTTAAGCTGACTGTTTAGATAGATAAAAGAATATGTTTCCAAAAGTCCGGTTCCGGCGGGGCTTATTAAAGTGCCTCTATTTCACAGAACTGCCTTTCTTGAGAGTTCAAAAATTTGGCAGATTGGTACTTTGGGAAGTTATATTCAATTTTTAATTACAAATTGCGAAAACTCAAGAAAAAGTTCTTTTATAATTGTCAGAATTTTACATAATCATGTATTTTTTGAGATATTCTCTATCTCTACATTGCCTCGCTATTCTTCTCCTATTTTCTGTTCTGTATCTCCGGCTGTCTTTTCCTGTTTTTTCTTTTCCCTTAGGCTTTTAAAAAAATCCTGCATAAGTCTTTTGCATTCTTCTTCTAGAATCCCTTGTTCCATTTCTACTTTGTGGTTAAAGCCTTCCATTTGCAGCAAATTAATCACCGAACCTGCGCATCCGGCTTTGGGATTCATGGTTCCAATTACCACTTTTTTTATTCTTGCCTGTACAATGGCTCCGGCACACATAGGGCAGGGTTCTAGCGTAATATACATGGTACAGTCCTCTAATCTCCAGTCCCCTACTACTTTTCCGGCTTTTTTTATAGCTAAAATTTCTCCGTGTCCAAGGGTGGTTTTCTTCTTATTTCTTTGATTATAGCCCCTTGCAATGATGGTTCCATCCTGCACGATGACGCAGCCGATAGGGACATCGCCGATTTTAGCTGCCTTTTTGGCCTGTTTTATGGCCTCTTTCATAAATCTTTCGTCTTCTGTCATTCTCTTCTCCATTCCTACTTGCATTTTTCCAACTTTTATCATACCATAAAATATAACACATTATTATACCAGAGGCTATTATTTTATGGAAAAACAAGAACAAACAAGGCGTCTTATTCTTAATATCGAACCAAAAGAGTCTGCAGAGCAGGTACTATCTTTCTATTTGGCAAACAAGAGAGATTTTGAAAAAGTAGAACCTACCAGACCCATTAATTTTTATACCATTGCTTATCATCGTCTGACTTTAAGCATGGAGGAAACAGAAATCTTAAACCGGAAACATTTAAGATATCATATTTATCTTAAGGAACAACCGGAGGAAATCATTGGAACGGTTTGTTTTTCCAATATCCGAAAGGCTCCATTTTATAGTGCCACCTTAGGATATAAGATTGACAAAAGATACCGCCGGTTAGGAATTGCTACGGAAGCCATTTCTTTTTGCCTTAATAAAATGAAATCCGAGTATGGACTTCACCGCATCGAATGCAGGGTACTTCCCGATAACACAGCTTCCATTGCTTTGCTTCATAGTCTTGGATTTTTCGAAGAAGGGATTGAACGGGAAGGCGTGGAAATCGATGGTACCTTGCGGGATCACTTAAGATTTGCGAAATTGTTGGATTAAGATGAAGTTTGAATAAAAAAACACTGATTAAATGTTTCACCTTACCCGGCATTTTCCTCTTTCAACAATAAAAATCCGATGCAAAACACTCCCCCTTCGTTTCTTGCAAATACTTCTCCCTGCATTTTTTCTACTAAAAGTTTTACGATAGAAAGCCCAAGCCCTGTGGATTGGTTTCTAGAAGGATCTCCTACATAAAACCTTTGAAACACTTTATCGGCATCCAAAGTCTTTCCCGGGGCTATCTGATTCTTCACACAGACCTGAATTTTATCCTTATCTTCTGCCTCCCCTATAAAAACAGAGACTTCCCCTTTCCCATAATTCAGACAATTTTTCAGTAAATTCTGCATGACTCTTTTTAAAGATTCTTCCTCTGCCAACGCCTTTACCACTGTTTCTTCCTCTAACTTCATAACAATCCCCTTTTCCTCGAAAAAGGGAATAAAATCTGTCATAATTTCCGTAACCAGATTCGTGACATTTACTTTATGAAGTGTAATGTTTTCCTCCTGATTTACAAGGAAAGAATATTCGAAAAACTGACGTACCCTTCGTTCCAATTCTTCTGTATGTTTAAAACAAACCTCTAGATATTCTCTTCCTTGTGGTTCAAGTTCACATTCCTCCATTAATTGAAGATACCCTTTCATTACAGTAAGAGGTGTCCGCAAGTCATGGGAAATGTTAGAAATCAAATCCTTAAACTCTCTTTCCGAGATTTCCTTCTCTATTCTTAAATTGCTTTCCTCCTCCAAAGCCTGATTCATAATCGCTACAAGTGCATGTAAGTCCTTATCACCTAGTTCAAGGTACAATGGAGATTTTGTCTGCTCTGTCTGCCGATATTTTAATTGCTTTTTTAAGTTTCGCAACTGCTGCTTGATTCTTACGTGATGTATCAGAAGGATACCAAAAAGTATTACAACAACAATAAATGCAGGCTCCATCCTCTTCCCCCTTTTGTTTCTTACTTCAATCAGGTAATTGCGAAACCATAGAAAACTTTTACCAAGTGATACAAAAGAAACAAATACATAAGCAGGTGCTTGTTCAGCCGTCGGTACTTAATGAAAGGCGCAGCCTTGAATTTAGTACCGCTACGAGCTGAACGCAGCGAAAGCGTGCCTGCGATGTTTTGTTTCTTTTACATCACTTTCATATAAAATACTACAGTTTCGCAATTACCTATTACTTTAATTCTGTTTTTCTAAACTTCCATAATCCAATGCCACATATTACTACAATCCATACCAGACTTATGACACTGGTTTTTAATACGTCCATTCCTGTTACATCCAGTTTTAAAACCGTCTGATATAATCCTAAAGGTGTATAACTTACATATTTTTGCAGACTATCCGGTAAAATACTACTAAGCAGACTTCCACCGAACAAAATGACAACCATACAGATTCCTATGGTAGCACCGATTTTTCTGTTTAAGAAAGCAATTACCCCACAAATAGAAAATAAACTTACATATGCCAAAGTAGCTGCAAACACCATTCCAACAACATATTTCACCTGTGAAAGATTTCCTGCCATCTCGAAAGTTCCCAGTCCATTCTTATGAGATGCCACTGCGCTGGAAAACCAGTAAGCCATGCAAGCTCCTGTGACAATCAGAAGATACACACCCATTTTCGCCAGGAATACTTTGGTTCTGCTTTTCCCACAGGAAATGGCATCCTGTATCATACGGTTTTCAAAAGCAGAACTAATGATAAACCCTGCAAACAAACCAGAAAACAGTAAACAGGTCGCCCTATCTTCCATACCTCCCATCAGATTTCCACCAACATACAGCATATATTCCTTGTGACTTTCTTTAAAATATTGTACATAACTTTCTCCCATCATATTACAACCAACAACCAATCCTACTATGATTGTAATAAGATAAGTCAGTTTTATCCACACGGTTTTTCTTATCTGGTACCATTCACTTCTTAATAAACTAGGCATTTTCTTTCCCTCCAATCACGTCCATAAAATATTCTTCCAGATTTGTATCATACACAGCAAGCTGCGTTACTACCACACCATTGTCATACAGTGTCTGCCCTATTTTTTCTCTTTCATTCAAAAAATCGTATAATCTTACGCTGTTGTCCGGCATCACCTTAAAATTCAAGGTTTTCAGCTCGCTTTGTAACACTGTGGTTAATTTATTTACATCTTTGCTTTCCAGAAGAATATAGCATTTACAACGCTCGTCCAATTCCTTATGGGATATCACATCCTTGATTTGCCCTTCATGGATGATAATATAATCTGTTGCGGTCTGATATAATTCCGGCAGATTATGGCTGGAAATTAATATGGTTTTATTTTGGTAGGTTTGAAGCTTTTTTATTAAGTTTCTGATTTCTATGATTCCTGCAGGATCAAGTCCATTTATGGGTTCATCCAGCATGATAAGTTCAGGATTCCCAACAAGTGCTGCTGCAATTCCTAATCTTTGTTTCATTCCCAACGAAAAATTTTTCACTTTCTTTTTTCCGGTGTTGCTTAAACCTACAAGTTTTAGAAGTTCATCCTCAACTTCATAATTAGGCAGACCCCGCATGAGACAACGAAGATGCATATTTTCTTTAGCAGTCATGCCTCCCACCAGGGCAGGATACTCAATCAAGGTTCCCACCTGCTTTTCCATCTGCTCTCTTTCTTTTCGCTCACTTTTTCCGAACAATGTAATGGTACCCTCTGTCGGAAATGATAACCCTGCAATGGTACGCATCAGGGTGGTTTTTCCGGCTCCATTTTTTCCAATCAGTCCGTAAATCCTTCCCTGCTCCAATCGTAGATTTACATTGTCCAAGGCTTTTTGTGCCTTGTAATGTTTCGAGAGATTTTCAATTTCTAATATCACTTTACTCACTTTGCTTTCCTCCTAACAATTTGTTAACCAGTCTTACCGTTTTACCCCACCAAACGTTCAGCACCTTGGTACCATTATATTTTTATAAGGTTTAGCAATGGTTAAGAAAAGAAAAAAAATGTTAAAAAAGGGTAAAGTTTTTTCGCTGATATAAAAATTATAATTTTTACTTCAATATCCCCTTAAAATCCCAAAGAAAGCTATTGAAACATCTGATTGGTTGTGATATATTAAACATAAAGAAAGACACCTGCTCTAACAGGTGCCTTTAGGAGTTACCGATAGACGGTTAGCCATTAAAAAATTTTGATTGAAAATAACCGCTTAGTTTCTGAGGCTAGGGCGGTTATTTTTTTGTTTTATGGTCTTTGCCGAATGTGTATCCGGCACAAAAACAAGTCAAGCCAAAGCTTAAAACTGCTATTAAGTCCACAATGCTCATTGGCATTCCCCCCATTCATCAGATTCCATTACTGGTTTCTATGTATTCGGAGGGCAACAATCCCTCCGAAGAGGGCTAACCGCCTACCATCTTGATAACTCGTGATTAAATTCTACCATATGAAACGAAAGTTTTCAACAATCGACAATCAAAAAATGACCAAACATAGTTGAACGATGCACCATTTTGGGTGGGGCATTCAACCCCTATATTTTCTGTCAAACGTAAAAGTCTTACCACTCCAGTTTTAGGTGCGTACTTTTCTATTCGTCTGTAATGTTTTTCAGATTCTTACACCTTAAACCGATATCCTAATCCCCATACAGTTTCTATGTATTCTACATCCTCATGGGCCTTTTTTATTTTATTTCTTAAATTGCTGATATGGGTTTTTATTACATTATCATCCCCTAAGTACTCTGCTCCCCAGATACTTTCATATAGATTCGCTTTCGAAAATACCTTGTTGGGGTATTTTACAAATAGTTCCAACATCTGATATTCTTTTGCGGTAAGTTCTAATTCGATTCCATTTACGGTGACAATTTTTGTTTCCTGGTCAAGCACTAATTCTTTATAGGTAAGCAATTCCTTTGCTTCTGCTTTTTGTCCGTTCTTCTGGTATCTCCGTAAATTCGTTAAAACTCTGGCTGCCACTTCCCCTAAATCAAAGGGTTTTGTAATATAATCATCGGCACCTATAGTGAGTAAGTCTATTTTGGTACTTACCATATCTTTGGCTGAAATAATAAGTACCGGAATGTCGCTTTCCTTTCGTATCTCTTTTAATACCTCGTCTCCGCTTTTATACGGAAGCATTAAATCCAATAAAATCATGTCGAAATGACTGTTTTGAAATTCCCGGATTCCGGAAATTCCATCGTAAGCTGACACCGTTTCATAACCGTTATTCTGCAGGGTTTGTGCTAATAAACGATTTACATCTTTTTCATCTTCAATAATTAAAATTCGTTCCATATTTTTACCTGTTCCCCTCTATGGTGCTTTTTTATATTATCATATAATTACTTTCTACTATATAGTTTATCATACACCTGCCACGCATCCCAGAGTATTGTTGTTATTATATTTCAGTCCATAAAACATGTCAATGATTTATGGAGCATTCCCATGTATTTTATTCTCCAGATGCCACGTAAATAGTGGTTTACAAGATATGTCGCAAACAATTAATGTTTATCTATTCCTACCAAAAAAATTTTATTTTACTTGATTTTTTTGGTAAAAAATGCTATGCTATATCTAGATGAATATAGGCAAAACAGATGAAAATCTGTGACGCAAAACTAAAGGGCCTTTGAAATGGCAGCCAGTTGCAATCTTGTACGTTCGCTGTTAAGGTAACCGCCTTAATGGCATTTTTTTTGGGGAAATTATAGTCTGGTTGTAGTATTTTTCCGGGACAGTTCCTATCCTAGAATCATTAGGATTTAAGTCCTTTCATTCCCCCGCAAGGATGCTCTGGTTCTTATCACGCAATAAGAACGGAGGAAATTATATGTTAAGAAAAAAAGTAAGCGTAGTGCTGGTAATAACCATGTTAGGATGTAGTATATTTGGCGGAACACCTGTTGAAACAAATGCCGCAAATTACAACTTATCCTACTCCATCCAGCGATTATTAAAAAAACTGAAAGAAAAAGCCGAATCTTTCCATTCTTCTGGAAATTCTACTTCTCAATATGTATCTACTGAGGAATTTACCACTGAACTTGTTACTACAGAAGAAATATTCTCCGCAGCGGAACTCACCACTGAGTTAGTTACTACAGAAGAAGCTTTCTTTACTGAGGAACTCACCACTGAATTTGTTACTACAGAAGAGGTATTCTCCGCAACGGAACCCACCACTGAGTTAATTACTACAGAGGAATCCTTCTCTACCGAGGAATTTACCACTGAATTTGTTACTACAGAGGAATCCTTCTCTACTGAGGAACTCACCACTGAATTTGTTACTACAGAGGAAACTTTCTCTACTGAGGAATTTACCACTGAATTTGTTACTACAGTAGGAACATCCTCTTCTCAGGAAGCAACGGAATCCGAAGAATCTTCTGAACAAGACATAACAGAGAAAGAATCTTCTCTAGTAACACCTGCAGATCAGGAAAAAATATATGAAAGCATTTCGTATTATAAAGAAATGGCCGACGCGGAGGCAGAATGGCTATGGACCCAGCAAATGTCAAATGGTGCTTTTGCATTTTATAACCACGATAATGGTAAAGTATCTATTAATCCATATTTTAGCGAAATTGTGGCTATTGCCCTAATTAACCATGATAGTTCGAAAGAGGCTCAAGGCAGGATAGAAAATTATTTTGACTGGCATTTTTCACATATTAACACTGCCGAGACAGATTATAATGGACTAGCCGGAACCATTTATGATTATAGCGTTATGGTTGAAGATGGGATTGTAGTGAGTGAAACCTCGAAAGGTTCCTATGATTCTACAGATTCATATAGTGCTTTATTTTTAAAGGCTTTGGCTGACTACGTAAAAACATATGGAGATACTGATTATCTTCTAGCACATGAAAGTCAGATTAGAGATATCACAAATGTAATCTTTGCTACCATGTCAGGTGGATACACTTATGCAAAACCAGATTATAAAATCTTTTATTTAATGGATAATTCTGAAGTATATGCCGGACTTGAGGCGGCCGAATATATTTACTCTAATATAATTGATGACGCGGAAATGTACGAAAAGGTCAGTAATGCATTGGCATTTTATAAAGAACATTTTAATGAACACTGGTGGAAAGGCGACCACTATGCAACGGTATTAAAGTCTGATTATAGCGAATATAAAGGATACGAATTTTCATGGGATTCCTTTTATCCATGTGCAACAGCCCAGATGTTCCCAATCTTATACGGTATTGTCGATGCGGATAGCACTTATGCCCAAGATGCATACAAAGGCTTATGCAATGCATGGGAATGGCAGGACATGGATTATGTAACCAAAAAAGCTTGCACATTCTATTGGGGAAATTTTGCATATCTTGGAGGTCTGATGAATGATGAAGAAAGATTGAATACATACCTGGATAAATACCAGGATATCGTAGACAATGGAAGGAAATATCCATTATATTCTTCTGAATCTGCAATGGTGCTTCTAGGATGTGACGAGATGATAATGAAGCTTGAAGCGCAATGTAAAAAATGAGTTGTGGCAAAATAATAGCAAACTTGAAATACAATGTGAAAAACGAGTTGTAGCGAAATAATAGCAAACTTGAAATACAATGTGAAAAATGGGTTATAGCAAAATAATAATATCGCTTGAAATAGAGTTAACTCAATTTTTTTACGACTTTTATCATAAAAATATGGTTATGCAGATTTAAATTCTGATAACCATATTTTTATATAAACCATCAATTCTTGTATCAGAATCCCTCAGATGAGGGTCTTTAAAGTATTTTCCTTTCTTCCAATCAACACATTCTTTCCCTCAAAGGCAAAACCATATTTATGGATTCTATCTTTTGAAATTCCCTTAGCAATAAGGTTTGCTTCGTATTGTTTTTCCTCTATTTGGGCAAGAGCTTTTGCAACAGTATCTGATAAGCTTTGCTCATCCTCCGGGTCATGGACTTTGAACTCCAAAATAAAAGCATCTTTCTCTCTATCCAGTGGCTCTAGCATTACATCATACCTTCCATAACCACTTTCCCGGTTGGAAGTTACCACATAATCCTCCTTCAAATCTACCAGTAAACCTAATACAAAACCATGGTAAAACCGTTCCGGTTCGTCTCCAAGTACTCCTTTTCCAGTATCGAAATAGCTGAAAGTCTGTAAGGTGATATTTCTCATATATTTATTCATGGTTTTTACGTCGCCCATCAGCAAGGATTTTATAAAACCATTATATGATGACTTCGCAGGTGCAAACCAGCCACTGACCATCCCCCGAAACATAAACAAAACTTCCTTATTGGTTATGGCTAATTCATAATTCGGCTGTCTCTCTACTTCCCCTATATCTTCGTAATCCAGAATTTTCAGATAACCACTTGCCACTAACAAACTCCAGATGGCCTCTTCATTGTTATCCAACTGGTTATATACAATCTGCTCGTCAATAGAATAGAATAAATGCTTTCCTTGCAACAGCTGTTCCATGGACTGCTTGATTTCTTCCCCACCTTCCCGGATTAACTTGCTTACCAGACTGTTGGAACTGGTATTTGCCCAGTAAGTTCCATACTTACCGGTATCCAAAAAATTCAGTATAGACCATGGATTATAAATATCTTCCTGTTCACCAAACACAAAGCCATCATACCATTCCTTGACTTTTTCTTTTTCTTTCCCCAGTCCGTTTGCATCTAGCGCTGCAAACACTTCTTCCTCTGTAAATCCAAAAGAGGTAGCATATTCATCCGATGTGGTAGTTACCACTTTTAGATGATTCAAATCTGAGAAAACTGATTCTTTACTGACTTTGGTAATTCCGGTCATAATGCCTCTTGCCATATATGGGTTTGTTTTGAAGGTGGAATTAAAAAGACTTCTTGTGAAAGATACCATTTCACCCCAATATCCATGAACGTAAGCTTCTTGCATAGGGGTGTCGTACTCGTCTAACAGAATAATCGTCTTTTTTTCATAATAACGACTTAAAAAATCAGCCATTTTATAAATTGCTATGGTTGCATCCACTTCTTTCATATCCATTTTTATGGACCAATAAAATTCCTTTTCGTTCTGCGTCAGCAGGTCACTATTTAGAAGATAATTGTTCTTATCATATAGTTCCATAAGAAGCTGATAGATTCGAAGTTTTGCAGATTCATAATTATCTTCCTTTATACTGGCAAAGGACATACTGATAACCGGATAGGTTCCCTGAAGGCTTCTAAATATCTCTTCCTTCCAGATGGAAAGTCCTTCGAACAAATCCCCTCTTCCTGCGTAATTTATAGAAAAGAATTCCTCTACCATACTCATATTTAAGGTTTTTCCGAAACGTCTTGGACGGGTAATTAAGGTTACGTCATCTCCGCTCTCCCACCATTCCTTAATAAATGAGGTTTTATCAATATAAAAATGATTCTGCTCTCTTAGTTTTAAAAAATCCTGTATTCCAATTCCTACATTGTTCGCCATATCCATTCACATCCTTTCGAAATCCCTTTGATTCGTTACGGTTAGTATAACGGATTTCCTTTTAAAATGCAACGCTCCTCTAAATCGCATTTTAAATCACAAACAACAATATAATAGCAAAACATGAGCCTGGTAATTCATAAAAAGGAACGATTGAGGTGGTTTGTCTCCTACCTTTTCTCTTTCCACTCCACTAATATCTTAGCAATTCTTTCACTGGCATGTCCATCCCCATAAGGATTTACTGCCTTTGCCATTTTTTCGTATTCCTCTGCATTCGTTAAAAGAGTCTTTGCATTATCAAAAATAGCCTCTTCCTCTACACCAACCACCTTAACGGTGCCTGCATCTACGGCTTCCGGGCGTTCTGTTTCTGTCCTAAGAACCAGTACCGGTACGCCACAGGCCGGTGCTTCTTCCTGTAATCCGCCGGAATCTGTCATAACAAGGAAACTTCTCGCCATAAGATTATGCATATCTTCCACATCCAAAGGATGGATTAAATGTACCCTGTCCAGTTCTCCTAAAATCTCTTGTGCCGTTTCTCTTACCGCAGGGTTCATATGTACCGGATACACCACCTCGATGTCCGGATATTCCATAATGATTCGCTTTACAGCATTGCAAATATTTCGTAGGGGCTCTCCAAGATTTTCTCTCCTATGAGCCGTCATTAAGATACAACGTTTCCCTGTAAAATCAATCTTTTTCAAATCTTCATCTTTATATTCATAATCTTTTTTCACTGTAGTAGAAAAGGCATCAATTACAGTATTTCCTGTAACAAAAACCTCTTCTTTGATGTTTTCGTTTTCCAGATTTTTCTTATTGTTCTCCGTCGGTGCAAAATGCAAAGTGGCAATTCTTCCGGTGAGGCATCGGTTCATCTCTTCCGGAAAAGGAGAAAACTTATCAAAGGTTCTAAGTCCTGCTTCTACATGACCTACCGGAATCTTCTGATAAAATGCCGCCAGTGCTGCCACGAAGGAAGTAGAAGTATCTCCATGTACCAGAACGATGTCCGGCTTTTCCTTTTCTAATACCGCTTCCATTTTCTCAAGCACAGAAGTCGTAATGGTAGTCAGTGTCTGCCTTGGCTGCATAATGTCCAAATTATAATGTACCTTTGTTCCAAAGATATCAATGACCTGCTGCAGCATTTCCCTATGCTGCCCTGTGAGACACACGATACTTTCAATTTCTTCCTCTTTTTCAAACTGCTTTACCAAAGGACACATTTTAATAGCCTCCGGTCTGGTTCCAAATACACTCATTACTTTTATCATATTGCTACCCGTGCATTTCGCAAGCTTATTTGCGAAACTGTCCCAAAATAACAGATTAAAAGATAGGACAATTTGCACTTTTCCTTTCTCATATTTTACAAATCAGGTAATTGTGAAACTATCAAAAGCGTCCTCGCAATGTTTTGTTCCCTTTCTATCATTTAAACTTTTCCATTATTACATCCAATAGTCCCTGATTTACCTTTTCTTCATAGTAATCATACAGTTCAGCATAAGCCCTCACTGCCCAGCCGGCATTGGCAGTATGAAAAGGGTAACTACGGTCCTTCGCATATTTCCTTCGGTAGTTCTCCAAATACTCTTGCGCACTTTCTATATCCCCCAACTGAACAGCGATATAGGAAAGAACCGGCCATTCAAAGTCTTCCTCCAGTTCTAAAGTCTGCCATGGATGTTCCTTAGAAAGTTCTGAATATAATTTTTCTATGTTTTCCTTCTCTGTCAGATACATTCCACAAGCCACCGGATAGACCTGAACAATGGCATAGGGATAAAACTCTTCCATACCATGGAAATTCAAATAAGAAAAATCCGAATCCATGCCTATTTCAAATCGTTCTCCTTCTGAGTTCCAGAAGGATTCTTTTATTTCTTTCCTGCCAGTTTTCGTGGCCTGTTTAAAAAAGGATTCAAGACTATCTTTGTTTTTCCAGTTTTCTAATTCCTCATTTTCTGAATTCATAAGGCCGTACATCTTTTCATAGGCCTCTAAAACCTCCAGATTATCCATCAGATAATAGACTTCTTTCTCTTTTGAAACCTTCGTCAGTCCATTTTCGCTTATCTCTGTAAGTCTTAATACACATAATTCCGTTGCCGCTTCAGCATAGGGAATCTCCTTAAGGCTCCCTCCTTTTTGTACATAAGTGGCAAGAAGATTTAAGTATAAAGCAATATAGGAATCCACCGAATCATAAGTCTCTTTGGATTCCAAACCTTCTAATGTTACACGGTAATCACTTATGATTCCATCTGATTTTACCAATTCCTCCGAATGCCAGTTCAGATAATTCGCTACAATCTGAAGTTCTTCCTCTCCCGGATTACCGGCTAACATTCCAAGAGCTGCCAAACAGGAAAAATAAGGAACCACTGAACCGGATTCGTCTTCCCCTAATTCATAAAGATAAATCACTCCTTCTTCCCCCTGCTGGGAGGCAATCCATTCTTTCTCCTCTTCCATGCAATTTAAATAAAACTCCATTTCATCCCCATAAAGGGCTTTATTTTTCTCTCTATAGCGCTGATCTGCCACCAAAAACACTACAATCGCAAGAAAGCAAATTATGAAAAGCAACATGAATGGAATCCAGTTTCTAACGGTGCCTTTTTTCCTTCTCATTTTTCTTTTCTAAACCTCCCATTGTTTAGTTCACACATCCCTGATATAAATCTGTGATATGTTCATCTAAAAAGGTTAATCTGGTATGAATCGAACCTTTCAATTGTTCAATACCTTCTTCATAACTTGTGATATTTCTGGAAGAACCATCTATTTCCGCTAGTAAATAACTATAAAAAGTATATCCCCAGACTGCAAAATTACGTTCCTTTGCTTCACCCAATTCTTCCACATAGGCATCAATCCGCTGATAAAGATATTCCTCACTTAAGGTTCCTTCCCGTAATTCCCAGTACCTTTCTACTACCTTATCCACAAATGCCCTATCCTGAAGTAATCTTGAAAACCAGGCATTTTCCTGGAGGAAAAATTCTTCATAATCCTGTATAAACCACTGATAGTTATCAAAACAGTTGTTATAATCCCAAATGGCAATCTGCAATTTTCCGCCTAGTTCTTTATAAATATAGGTAGATAGGTTCCCCGCATCATGGTTCATGGTTACTTCATTTAAGATATAATAATTTACAAAATTGTCTACATCAAGATACTTGGCATAACCTTCCTTCGGATCGTCAAATTTTTCTCCATACAATACCCGTTCAAAGGTATCAATGTCATTGGTAATCCATTCCTGTTGTTTATTGGTAAGGTTACTTTTCGTTGGATAATCAATGTACAAAGAATTATTGGTCTTTCCCGCATAATATCCATATACATTTAAAGGATTTTCCTCCGTGCCTACTCTGTCCCGCTTCACAATGTAAGCGGTCTCTCCACTGGCCAAAGCAAATTCACATAGACGCAGGCGGCTTTCCCCATTGGTAACCGGTTCTACTGCCAGATAAACACCTTGATACTCTCCATCTATAAATAATTCCACATACCGGCAATCCGGTGCCCATTCAAAAATTTCTCTACCTAAGCCATACACCAGACGGTTTCTGATTAAAGTTTTATCCAGAAAAGGTCCATTTAATACCCATTCACTATTTTTTCCCATACCTAAGAATTCATATTCTTTGGCGTTGGTACTTCCCTCTTCTTTGTAAAACTTAATGCGATACTGTTTTTTATCAAACTGTGAATAAGAAGAAGCTCCTCGGTAATTTATCATAATATCTGCTTCATAATCCGGAATTTCCATGACAGACCGGGCTTTCCCATTCACATCCGCATCCGTTACTGCAATGGTGGACCATATTTTATTTTCTTTACTAATCTGCTGTCCATTGGTATTAATATGTAAGATTGGCAGGGTAGTGTCAAACACCCCCATATCATAATAGTTAAGATATTCTTCATCCGGTTTGATCCAATTGGGAACACCACTTCCCGTCTCCTTGGAAACTAAGGTCTTTTCCGCCACCCTTGTTCCTTCCTGGTCCTGGTACGCCTCACCAACAAACACTACAGTCAGCAGAAGTACTGCCATACTTGTACATGCAATGATTTTCTTCATATCCTTCACTCCAAAGCTCTGCTTATCTGGAAATATCGTCCTGCTGCTCTACAAGATTTACCCTGATTACGCCTTCGACCTTCATCAGACGTTGTGCAATGTCCACCTTCTGCTTTTCATCTGCCTTTTTCAAAGTATCTTCTTTTACCCTGTAAACCAATTCACAAGAAGTTGCAGTTACGTTCTTAATGGTCCGGTGTGCCTTTCCATTAAAATGCTTATCTACTGTAGTTTCAATCCCATTTTGTGCCTCTAGCTTACCTTGGATAATTAAAAGCTGCTGTCCGGAAGAAACCGATTGCTTTGTTACAAGCATAAAAATTAATAGGAACACACTTCCAACTCCAATCAGTGCATACTGGGAAACACCACATCCGATACCGATTGCAATTGCCCAGAAGATAAAAGCTGCATCCCTTACATCCTTGATGGCGGTACGGAAACGAATGATGGACAACGCACCCACCATACCAAGAGAAAGCGCAATATCATTACTAATGACTCCCATAATCATGGTAGTTGTAATGGCAATGGCTCCCAGACTAACATTAAATTTTCTGCTATAGGAAACTCCGGAGTAGGTGATTTTATAAACAAACATAATAAATAATGCTGCTATCAAAGCTACCACATTATTCAGTATGATGGTCATTACGTCCAGATTGGTTCCATCCATTAATTCTTCTAAAATAAATTCTCTCATTCTTTTACCTATGCAATTCGCAGATCATCCTGCGAAACTGCCCAATTAAACCAGTTGAAAGAAGGGGCAGTCTGCACTTTTCCTTTCTTTTCTTCATTTCTTTCAACCTTTTCATCCTATTTACTATAGTCAGAGGAGTAGTACCGCTACGAGCCGGACACAGCGAAAATGTCACTCAGCCTCGCCATGGAATACTTGCTATAGGATTCCGCCACACCATCCAGACTTTCTAATAAAGGCTTTAGTGCAGAAGGAAAAAAGTCGTTATACTTTACTTCCAACACACCCATATCCGGATTTATCAATGGAATATAAAAGGGCTCTTTTTCGAAAATACCGTAGGGATTCACACTTCCTCTGATATTCCGATCAAAGGTCACCCGCACATCACTGACCGGATAGGTATATGCTGTCCTTTCATACTCCACAATGGTCTTCGGGGAATATACCTGTTCTGTCATTTTTACATATAAACGTTTTGCCAACTCCTCTTCCCGCTCTAACAAAAATTCATACTGGTGATTCTCCATAAGAATTACCTCTTCTCTTGTTAGCGGAATGGAATATTTGATTCCATCAGAACCATTTTTACACTTATATTCCAGTTTTGCACTCAAAGCGTCGGGGGAATAAATTCTCACCCTTATTTTTCTTTTTTCCAATACACCATCCAGATTATCTTTTAAATCTGCATCTGTCATGGAATCATAATACTGGGAACGTACCATATAGTTTCCTTCATCACCATATTGATCCGGTTCCATAACTGCTTCCAGCATATTCTGTATTCTCAGATACATTTCTTCGGTTATGATATATTTTTGTTCTTTACGAAAAATTGGTGCCATACTAGTTCCTCCTTTGCTCCATCCAATATCTCACAGAGTCAGGACATACTTTGGTAAATAGTTTCTGCTTTCGATTCAAAAACAACTGCCAAACCAGACATAGAGCTGCAATAATTATTATAGTCACACTCTGTAATGCACCACTTAGCTTAACTGCGTCTGTAAGCATCCACACACCCCATAGGGAGGTCATTGCCGAAATCGCAATTACAGGGAAGAATAATTCTGCAATACCAGCAAGTACTCCAAAAAGGATTGCCAGTAAAATGGAAGGATATAGAAGCCACCCTATACTCATCCCTACCAGAAAACAAATCACAAAGCCACCCAGACGATGCCAGTGAGCGCCGGAAACCGCAAGTACTACACCTACGACTGCAACGCAGGTTGCTATACTTCGTAAAGACTCTGAGCCTAGCATCAAACAAAAGGAAGCCGTTGCCGTTCCCATAAACAGGATTGCGGAAAAAAACATCCGGTATGTACGAAAACCTAACACACACGCCAATATCCCAAGCACAATGGTACATATTACACCGTCAGAAAGAAATGGACTCACTTCTTCGCTAATGCCTGTTGTGTTTACAAACTCTAGAAATAATTCTTTCATCAAATCACTCATACTATCACTCCTCGCAGAAGTCATTTAATGCCCTGCTGTATCCTGGAACTCCCATTTCCATTGCACTTTGTGCAAACAGAACATCGGATATATGATACTCTTTCACAATTTCATTGAAATCATGATAAAGCTCATCATCTTCTCTCATATTTATAACATAAACTCCATCATAATAATCTTTCAGATACGGAACCATTAAACGTCCGGCACCGTCACAAATCACTAACAAGTACTTACCTTCATTCTTTGTATTTTGAGGTTCTCCCTCAACAATGGCTCTGGTATAAATACTTTGAATAAATGATCCAAGGTTTCTGGCTGATGAAGTAATAATAGGTTTCTTATAAGTTACTTTATTTCCCAAATTATCTTCCCCAACTACTTCCACCATGTTCGAGGTTTCCGGTAACAAATAATAATAAGTCTGGTCCTCTAAATCTTCATCATGGATATGATCCATATTTCCCTTTGACACCAGTCCTCCTCGAAAAGACGTAAACATATATTCACGATACTGCTCCAAAGGAATCGGTTCCAATCCCATCTCATTGCATAAGGCTTCCGTTCCATAATAGGCACCTCTGGCTGTCCATGCATCCTCTGTATGAAAGAAAATATATTCGTCTTTATGGTTTTCCAAAACCGTAAGCGTAGGAACTAAAATACCTTTTTCCGGTAGTTGCATGAAAAGCTGCTCCATATACTTTTGATATGTCTCCTTATCCTCTTCATATCCTTCTTCCACTAAAATCCGATGCGGAACCGGCACTACATAAACATGATTGAGATCAGGACAATATTCTAATATTCCTTCCACCATAGTTGCGATGCGTGTTGTATTTGCTTCTTTATAATAGAAATGGCTTATCACCCGGTCCTCATAGCAGACAAACTCCTCATCTTCATAAAGTATGGTTTTAGACAACTCCTGCCCCGTTTTTGTTACCTCTCCATCTTCGAAAACCTTTGAGCTGTCATTTTGTTCCAATGCTTCCTGCCCTTTCTTCCCCACCAATGCTTCCAGAAGGACGCAACCTATGACCAAACCCAGACCCATCAATATAACAAGTAAATATCTCATTCCTTTATGTGCCATAAATTCTAATCATCTCCTTCCAGACTTCTATAATGAATCTGTAAACCTGGTTTTTCCTTAAGTTCCATGATTCCAGGTTCCATTTCACAGCGTTTTGGAATGCTTATCCTTTTTAGCGCCTTGCAGTCTGCAAAAGCACTTAATCCAACCACTCCTAAAGAATCTGGAAGTTCTATTTCTTCCAATCTCTCACAACCTCTAAAACAATGGTTACCTATTGCCTTTAGCACAGAGTTTTTCTCAAACCTCACTGTCTTCAACCCTTTACAGCCACCAAAAGCTGCACCACCTAAAGTCTCTAATTCCTTCGGAAACTCTGCCGATTCTAATGCTTCACAATGTTCAAAGGCAGAGGTACCAATAGTTGTTACCTTCATGTCTGAAAAACTGGTGATATCTTTTAAAGAAATACAGTCACAAAAAGCATATGAGCCAATATTTCTGATAGAATCCGGTAATTCTACACGTTCTAAGGCTTTACAGGCAAAAAACATACTCTTCGGAATTTCTTTTGCCTGAACCTTAATTTTTACCTCCTTCAAAAACTCTTCCTTACGGAATCCCTGTTCATCTATCTTCTCAAATTCATCCAAATCTTCAAAATGTAACTTAGTTCTAAATTTCTCTAGTGGTAGAAATTCCCAACTCCGTCCTTCCAGTTCTAAATCATTGGCCACTACCGTTCCGCCTCTTTCGCAGCTTACGTAACCAAACACGGAAACATTTTTTTCAAAGGTAACGGTTTCTCTGGCAATAACGGAACTGATTTTCCCCCGCTGTCCAATCATGGAATTTTCTTCTACATATATGTTGCCTTGGGTAAATACATTTCCTAACACTACTGCATTTCTGCCAATGTATATGTCTTCCTCTGCGAAAATATTCCCGCAAACTGTGGCATCATCACAAAGTCGTACCCCTTTTTGAGAACGTACATCACCCTTTACAATGATATGCTCCAGAATTTTTACGTCTGTTCTTGATAATACAGTAATATTTGCCACACCTTGTTCATCGGCAATATCTTGATCCACATACTCTATGTTTCTCATTACCTCTAATTGTTCCGGCGCCTCAAACATCCTTGGATTTTTATGCTCCATGGCATCTTTGGTCTGACCCGGATATTGTCCTATTAAAATTTCAGGTGCATATAATCTACGAAAACGGCAATCCTTTCCTACGCACAATCTCTTTCCAGCAGAAGCACTCATACCTAAATTACATTGGTCATAGACAGTCAAGGTCTCTTCTGCATCCACCCATCTTTCTACCTTGATCTTCGCACCTAATACCATTTTTTCCTTGGCATAGGCTGCCCGAAGCCTTACTTCACCTGCTACGATGGCTATGTTCTGCCCACTATAAATCTCCTTATGATATACCTTTACTTTCTTTGGGGAATAAAAACTCTTATCCTGACAAATCACCAGTTTCTCCACTTCTTCCGGGAACTTCAGTTCTTCATCCCCATCCATAAACTCCTCTTCCCGGGACAATTTAATCACGTCTTCTCCCATAGAAGAAAAATTCTTTTCCACAAGTTCGGCAAAAGATTTTCCAAAATATCTGGCATCTTTTATTTTTCCTTGATGAATTTTTAATATACTGACCTTTTTCCCCGCACAATATATCATTGCACCAGCAAAAGGGGCCAGCAGCATAATGACAAATACAATCGTTAATACAATAATATACTGCAATCCATTTCCTCCATTTATTCATACCTTAACTTCATTCATTTATGACACATCTTGTAAATCACTGCTAATGTGAGCAAGGTTCATCCATTTACAAGTTACGCCTTCTTTTTCTCTGCAAAACGGGCTGTTTTTGCCCACTTTACCTTTCTCTTTGTTACAATATCCGCTATCGCATCCAAAAAGCCCAGACTGATATTCCACATGTAAAAATAGAAGTTAAACAATAAAAGTGGTAACAGGAATACTTCTCCCAGAATACCATCCAAAAACAACGCGGTACCGATTTCAAAGAATGGTGCAAAATTACCGAAGGAACAATAGGCACCTAAAAATAATAACACCCACCATCCTGAAAACAGATTCATCTCCCCAAGGAAGAAAAGAATCAATGACGCTATCTGCCCCAGTAACATAAAGAATGGCACAGCATATACAAACAACAACAATATACCATCCAGCTTTTCTCTAAAATTCATATGTGGTGTAAGTAATGTCTTGAAAAAATAACGAAATAACACCTGATTATGTCCTCTCGCCCATCTACGGATCTGTTTGGAACGTACACTCCAGGTTTCTGGAGCTTCTTCGTAACATTCCGCAGAATTTGCGTAAATTACCTTCCAGCCACTGGTATAAAGTCGGTATGTCAGCTCCGTATCCTCTGCCAATACCAAGGGATTAAAACCGCCTGTACTAAGTAAAATGTCTTTTCGAAAACCTCCCACTGTTCCACCATACTGTGGAATGGTTCTCAGATTATAGCGGGCTTGCTGGTCCACCTGATAACCACCGGATCGTTCTAAGTTAATCAGTCTGGTTAATATATTTTTATTCGCATTATACGGAATTACCCTTCCCATAACAGCCCCTACTTCCGGATCCTCAAAAGCAATGGCTAATTGCTTTAACATATCCTTAGCAGGACGATAATCTGCATCAAACACAATAATGATCTCTCCCGTGGCAATCTCCATGGCATCATTCAACCCTACCGGTTTTCCCCTGTCTGGACAATCTCTATGTAATGGGCGGATAAACTCGTATTTTTTATGATATTCATCCAATAGTTCTTTCGTTCTATCTGTAGAATTATCATTGATTGGAATAATCTCCAATCTATCCCTGTCATAATCACATTCCAATAAAGAATCCAGTACATAGGATAATACCTGTTCCTCGTTGTGCATGGGTATGAGTATCGTAATGGATTTCATTTTACTGGAATAAATATCATTATAGTATAATCTTTGCCGTCCGGCCATTCGGTTCACTCCAAAAAGAAAATGTCTTATGACATATATGATAATAAGGATAATTTGAAAAATCATATATCCTTTTAGGATTGCTACGACCATTTCCATTCTCCTTTCTTCTTTCCAAAATCGTATTCCTTTATAATTTTATTAATAAAGATTGCATATATGGCTACGAAGTACGAAAAATCAAACATTGGTCCAATCACGAAAAACATCAGTGCCATATATAAAACGGAAAACTTATGTAAGAAAAACAGAAATACGATATACCGGACTCCTCCATATATCATGGAATAAAGCATGATTCCCAAAAACGTAAGTATTTTATATCCATACATTTTTTTCCCTATAAATCCTACTACCAGACTGGCTAATATAATAAACATAATCCAAATCCCTATCTGTTGCTTGATATACAGATCCGAATAATCTCCTAATGTATAAGGGAACTCCTCTCCGCCAAATACGAAAAACACGCAATTTACTACATGCACCAGCAAAGTATACAGCAAAAAGATTCCCATAGGTTTTCCTGTTTGTTTGAATAATCTCATCAAAAGATATATCCCAAAGCAGAGAACCAGATTGAAACAGACCGTAGAGAATTCGGGATATGTGGTCGGAAGTTCCACATACTGCATGGTCCCAAAAATAGAATAATGGCTGTGAATCACAGATATGGACTCTGTAGGAAATACCTGTGACAGCACCCATGTGCTGATTTGCGCTAATTTTTGTGTAATGGTATCTATATTTAAAATAAATACTATCACAGAAGGAATCATCAAAAGACAGGTAAAAAGAATGCTTATTTTCATGTCTAGTTTAATTCTTCGATATGTACGCGCATAATAGATTCTTTTCTTTTTGTTCATAAAAAATCTCCCATGAAATTCGGTAGTGTCAAATTACTACCTTATTATCTTTCTATATCTTTATTTTTCATGCATTTTTACACACCAGGACACCTCGTTCTTCTCAAAAACTGCTAAGGGTATTCTAACGACTTCACCTTTAAAATTCAATCCTAATGACTCAAGTGGTCAAAAAACAACTCAAATGGTAATTTTTATTCTCTTTTTTATCTTTATTTCATCACTTTGAAGACTATATATTTTAATAACAGCACCTTTTCAATTTTCTCATTTCATAATAGGAATGGATTCTGACAAATTATTTAAACACAAAAATGCCCCGAAACTAATTTATTCAAAAAAAATCGTTACAGAACATAAGTATAACATACTTTTTCTTTCGATGCAAAAAAATAGAACACAAATCATTCCAAACTCTTTATTTGTAAGATTTTCTTGATTTGGTCCTATTTTTTCAATTTCAAATGTCTTTCCTGTTATGAAGATCTGCGATATCATAACTTAAGTTTACTGCATTTTTATGATATATTTTGTGGAAACCACTAAATATTCTGCCAGCAATCACTTCTACATCCTTGTCCTGCGCATTCAGAAGTATCACCAAAATCTGTTCACTGCTAAATCTTGTACTGACATCAATATTGCGAAGAACCTCCTTAATGGTCTTTTCCATACATTCCCTCCATCATAATATCCAACAAGATTAAATCCACCTGTGTTTTTTCTAAATATTTTATCGCTCTTTCACCGGACTTCGCCAATGCAAGCTTATATTTGTCTTTTAACACACTTTCCACAAAACTAAGATTTGTAGGTGTATCATCCACTACAAGAATATGTTTCATTCTCTTCCTCCTTACGTATTTGTTTCTTTTTCATCACTCAACATAAGTTTTGATGGTTTCACAATTTCCTACTTATTGTAAAACAGCAATGATTTCATCGTAATCGTATTGATTTGCATACTCTTTCATCTGCTGAATTTTCTTACTATCTGCTTCGTTAAAATGTTTCCCCTTTAATGCTTCCATTAATTTTGAAATTCTTTGTGAGTCCATGTCGTCACAAGCATCTACCATGGCCTTTATCCACTCTTGATCCAAAGTATGCTGTAAGAAGTCTGTACTCATTTTTTCTTCTCCATCCACGGTTTCTTCTGTAAAGAACTCCTTGAGGTTCTCTTCCACTTCGTTTGCTTTGCGGAAAAAAGTATCGTAGTGTGACTCTATAAAGTCTAATTCCTCGTTTTTCCCTGCCATTTCAAGCTCTTTGGCTAATTCCGATAATTCCACGGCTCCAATGGAGGCACTGGCTGACTTTAGTCCATGCACATCGATCACAAAGTTTTTAATATTTCCTTCCCTTTTTGCTTGGTCAATCCGCTGAAGTTTCGCCTGCAAATCCCCGTAATAAGTCTTCAGTATATTCAGGTATATTTCTTCGTTTATCTGGATTCTTTCCATGGCACCCTTCACATCAATCCCCTTAATAAAGATGGATTCTGTTTTTTCTATTATTTGGGATGTCATTTCTATTTCTGATGTCTTTTCTGTTTCTAATATCACTCCTGTTCCCGATGCCTTTTCCGTCTCTGACGTCATTCCCGTTTCAGATGCCCGTATTAGATACTTATATAGAACTTCTTCTAACTGCTTTACATCAATCGGCTTTGCCACATAATCATCAAAGCCTGCCTGAATTAATTCTTTTCTTGCACCATAAACTGCATTGGCTGTCAGGGCAACAATAGGCACTGTTTTACAATACGGAAATTCCAGCTGCCGTATTTCCTCGGTCGTTTCCACCCCATCCTTCTCCGGCATCATATGATCCATAAAGATAAGGTCATACTGATTGTTCTTCACAAGACCAATGGCTTCCTCTCCGCCGGATGCCGTATCTATTATAAACTTGTACGGCTCCAGCAGTTTCTTTGCAATGATAAGATTGGTCGAATTATCGTCCACCACTAGTATCCTCTTTCCGGACATATCTTCACTTGTATTAGGAACAAATACACTTTTTCGTATCTTATTTCTTTCCTCTGAATCCTCTGTCAGCATAAGCGGAGTTTCGTTTATTATCTCCTGCTCAATGATCATGGTAAATGTGGTGCCTTCTCCATAAACACTTTCCACCTGTATACTTCCATCCATAAGTTCACAAAGATTTTTGGTTATGGCCAGACCTAAGCCTGTTCCCTTTACCAGATGATTCTTTTTAGCATCTACCTGAGCAAATGCATCAAATAATTTCTGATAATCCACTTCTTTGATACCTATGCCGGTGTCAATTACTTTAAATATAATCTTACACTTCTTACCTTCCAGCCTTTCACTATCAACTACAAGCTTAATAAAACCTTTTTTTGTAAACTTTACGGAATTACCCAGTATGTTAATAAGAATTTGCTTGATCCGTATTGCATCTCCATACAAAATACTTGGCACATGCGCTCCAATTTCATATTTTAATTTTACTTCGCTTTCTGTAATTCTAATTTTAATCAGGCTGATCACATCATACAGGACAGAAGCAAAATCATATTCTTCCTTTACAATCTCATATTTGCCGGATTCAATTTTGGAAAGATCCAATATGTCATTGATAATTTCTAACAAGCCCTTTCCTGCATTATAGATCTGGCTTACGTTCTTAGCGGTTTCATCCTCAAGTTCACCTCTCAGTAATATCTCACTCATGCCGATAATGGAATTCATTGGCGTACGAATCTCATGACTCATGTTTGCAAGAAATATACTCTTGGCATTATTGGCACGGACTGCTTCTTCTGTTGCCACATTTAATTCTTCTATGATCCGGTAGGTTTCCGTCATATCGTTTACTACAATAATATCGCTGATAAATTCATTATAACTGTCCTTAACATGACTAATTTCTAACTTACAAACTTTATGATTTAATACACAGGTACATTCTATTGTCTTTGATGA
The DNA here is from genome assembly GCA_045124495.1 of Lachnospiraceae bacterium. Lineage (GTDB taxonomy): Bacteria > Bacillota > Clostridia > Lachnospirales > Lachnospiraceae > RGIG1668. The sequence goes on along the minus strand of JBGVLX010000084.1, from coordinate 15,455 downwards.
TTCATTTTTTTCAGTTTCTGTTATCAATGGAAAATCAAACAATTCTTCTAGTGTTTTCTGTTTTAACAATTCTTCCGGCATATCAAAAAAATCAATGGCTTTTGCATTGCATATTTTCAGATACCGATGTTCATCCACAATCAACATCGGTACATTCACAGATGCATAGATGTAATCCGACAGGTTTTGTACACTAATATTGTTTATTTTGGTCTTTCTGGACATGGCATAAGCAAAAATAACAGCTATGGGCTGACAAATGGAACTTGCCGGAAATGCCGGACGTGGTTCCCCAAGGGTAAAGGTGTCCATAAACAACCCTAGGGTAACAATCACAAGCACCAGAATACAGGACTTTGCCATAACCACTTCTCTCTTCTTTTCTCTGCGGACAAGACAATATACCATTTCCAAACATACAAGGATAAGAAATATAATTAAATATACGTTATAAGTGGTTCGTCCAACATATTTTACGGTACAATATGACATTCCATAGTCTGTAAGCACAAATTCACAAGCATTTTTGACACTAAGCATGGGATATGCCACCAAGGCACCAAATACAAAAAAGACATCTGCTATTTTTTTGAAAAAGGGCGGAATGTTCAGCCATATTCCTACCAAAAGCCCTGCCATAACTAACTCTCCAACTACTCCAATAAGATAAAAGGCTCTCCAAAAAAATGCCCCTTCCTCGGTGGTCTGTAATGTAAATACTCCCATTCCAAGAGACCAGATAAAGCTAAAAAGCCCCAGAAAGAGAAAATACCAGTTTCCAGGCAGATGTTTATCTTCCTGAATGATATTGTTCACCGCCAATACGAAGGATACAGTTCCCGATGCAATAAAAAATACTGATAATAATAAGCTCATATCCTTCCTCCTTACGCAACAAAATCCAAAACCAGATTAATTGCTGCAAATATCAGCATTACCCACCAATAGGATACCGGTTTTTTCTTTTCGATTGTGATTTTCATTACAGTATAAAAAATCAATCCGTACAAAACAGCATTTCCAATATTAAAGGTCATTCCAACATAAGCTATGAGACACAAACCAAAGATAAAAAATGCCACTTTCTTTCTGTCATAAGCCCTAAATCTTAACACCAGTTCCAAACCTACATAAATCAGTGCCGGTGCAGCAACATAGGTTGCCATGGCGGTAAACAATGGGGAAAAGAAAAAGCACAATAAAAACAGACACCCCGTAGTAAGTGCTGTGATTCCTGTTTTACCTCCACTTACAATTCCTACCAAGGATTCTCCATAACTGGTAACCGTTGAGGTTCCCATGATGCCACTGACAACATTTCCAACACCATCTACAGTAATTACCCTCTTTAAGCTTACAGTTTCCTTCATTCTAGGATCCAAATCACTATTTATGGCATCAAAGGCAGACATATTGGTTCCTATGGCATCGAAAAAATGTCCCATTGTAAACACAAAAACTGCATGAATAAACTGTATAAATATCTTTTTATCATAAATAATTTCACAAATATCCGGGAATGCAAACATAACCTTCGTGATATCTGTAGCATTATAAGAGAAGGAAAAAATTTCCCTAAGATATTGATTCACAGAAATACCGCTCTGCTCGTATACCCTATAATAACTGACACAAATACTCAAAACATATGCCACTAAAAGCCCCGTTAACACAAAGCCTTTTTTGTTATATTTTTTCATTATGTAGATAAGGAAAAGACTTATGGCTGTAATCACCACCGGAACAACGTCTATACTTCCGGGGATATATATACCATTTTGTTTTTTAATAAGACCCGTTGTGCTGATTCCATATAAAAACAGAGCCAGTCCAATTCCCGACATCACCATCCCTCTAAAATCATCATCGATGATCTCCATGATTTTATCGTATATAGAAAATTTGACAAAAGCACAAATCAGAATTCCCGCAGTATAGGTAGCTAAAATCAACACCTGCCACTTTACTGCCTCGGGACCGGTTGCAAGTCCCGCAAAAATGCTGGCAAGTCCAAGTCCGGGCGCCAATGCAATGGGAAGCTTCGTATAAAACGCGGAAACAATGGTGGTAAATCCCGATACGCACACAGTAGCAAGAAATACACCATTATAATCCATCCCTGCCGAAGACAATACGGTAGGATTTACAACCAGTATGTAAGACATGGCCATAAACATGGCAATCCCAGCAAATATTTCATTTTTTATGGTTGTATTGTGAAATTTAAGATTAAAATAGTCCATAATACGTTCTCCTGACTTTTTTATATACTACATAGTATATCATATTTTCGCGTTTTGGAAGAAATTTGCGTAAAATTTGCACTTTTTTTGCGTAAATTTTTTTGTGTAACCCCCAAATAGCCTTCTAACAGATTCTTAGCACTGTAACAGAAATGCAAAAAGCCATCCAAAAGGCATGACGGAACTAACACCGTCACTGCTCTTTGGATGGCTGATAAATTTATTCTTTCCAGAAAAGAGATGAATCATCGGAGTATGTGTGGCGAATCTGTGGTGGGTATTTTCTAACCATAGCCTTTTTACGTACATCGATAACAAATCCAAATACAGAAAATAACACCGCTGTAACCAGCAATTTTTATGTTTTTCGTGTAATCATATTGAAAAAAATCAACGTGTTCCTATCAATACCTTCTTTCCTTCAAAGGCAAAGCCGTACTTTCGTATCTTTTCCTTCGGAATCCCCCTTGCAATCAAAGTTGCTTCGTACTGCTTTTCTTCTATCTGGGCGAGGGCTTTTTCTACTGTCTCGGATAAACTTTTCTCATCCATCGGGTCGTGTACTTTAAATTCCAAAATCATGGCATCCTTTGTTTTATCTTTTGGTTCCATGGTCAAATCATAACGTCCAAAACCGCTTTCCCGGTTAGAAGTTATGACATATTCTCTTCTTAAATCCACCAAAAGCCCAAGTACAAAGCCATGGTAAAACCGTTCCGGTTCGTCTCCGAATTTTCCTTTTCCGGTGTCGAAATAGCTGAAGGTTTCAATGGTTACCCTCTGCATATAGTAATTCATGGCTTTTAAGTCTCCTGCAAGCAGTGCTGTAACGAAATCACCATATTCATCCGATTCCTCAAACCAGCCCTGCACCATGGATTCAAACATAAGACATACTTCTTTGTTGGTTATGGCTAATTCATAATTCGGCCTTCTCTCTACTTTTCCCATGTCTTCATAAGAAAGAATTTTTAAATAACCACTTGCCACCAGCAGACTCCAGATGGCTGCCTTACTTCCATTTAACTGATTATATACAATCTGTTCATCAATGGGACAAATAAGACTTTCTCCTTTCAGCAGTGTCTCAAATCCCGTCTTTACCTGCCTACTTCCTTCCCGAATCAGCTTTCCAACGAGACTGTTGGAACTGGTATTTGCCCAGTAGGTCGTATATTCACCTTTATTTAAAAAATTAAGAATCGACCATGGATTATAAATATCCCTATATTCTCCAAACACAAAACCATCATACCATTCTTTCACTTTTTCCTTTTCTTCACCCATTCCCACTGCATCCAGTGCTGCAAATACTTCTTCTTCCGTGAATCCAAAGGATGTGGCATATTTATTTGATGTAGTAGTTACTACTTCAAGGTTGTTTAAATCTGAGAACACCGACTCTTTCGATACTCTGGTGATTCCGGTCATAATTGCCCGACTCATATACGGATTGGTCTTAAAGGTGGAATTAAAGAGACTTCTGGTAAAAGTTACCATCTCATCCCAGAAGCCATTCACATAGGCTTCCTGCATCGGGGTGTCGTATTCATCCAGTAAAATAATGACCTTTTTTCCATAATAACGGCTCAAGAAATCCGATAAATTATGCAATGACATAGGTACATCCAAAGGTTTCATTTCTTCTCTCATCCGCTGATAATAGACTTTTTCTACCTCTGACAAAACATTACTTTCCATTAAAAAACAATGTTTTTCATATTCCTTCCTAAGCAGTTCTCGAATATGATACTCTGTGGATTCGTAATCCGTGTCTTTTACTCTTGCAAAAGAAAGGCTAATCACCGGATAAGTTCCCTGAAGGTTCCGGTACTTCTCTTCTTCCCAAATAGAAAGTCCTTCGAATAAATCTCCTCTTCCTGCATAATCCACAGAGAAAAATTCCTCTATCATGGACATATTTAAAGTTTTTCCAAAACGACGTGGGCGGGTAATTAAAGTTACACTGTCGTTACTTTCCCACCATTCCTTGATAAATGAGGTTTTATCAATATAAAAGTTATGATTTTCACGTAATTCCATAAAATTTTGGATTCCAATCCCTACTGTATTGGTTAGGTTGGCTGTATTTATGATTCTATCTATGGTTTTCGCATTTTTTGTACTGGTTGTATTTTTCGTATCCGTCATACCTGTTCACATCCTTTCAAAATCTATCTTGCCACTTATGGTTAGTATAACGAATTTTCTTTTAAAATACAAGGGTTCCCTATGGGACAGTTAGTCCAAAAGCAACCCCCGAATCACATTACGTATCCTGACAGCAAGTATCAGGTATTGTTGAAACAGTAACAACCTGCTCCAACAAAAAAATTCCATAAAAAAAACCGGCCTCACAACCGTTAAATTTCTAACTTGTGAGGTCGGTGCAAAATGATTTCGTTTCTTCACTTTTTATTGAACTCTTCCTAAGATTTGCACTAAACTTAGTTCCATCCGGACGTATTTTGGGTCTTTGCAGCTATAAATTTAATCCTTTGGCTTCCTCACATCCAAGCATAAGATTCATACACTGAATGGCTGCGCCGGAAGCACCTTTTCCAAGGTTATCAAACTGTGAAGAAACCACCATACGCTCCTCATTTCCTGTTACATAAATCTTTAATCCATCCCATCCTGACAATCCATTTCCAGCTAAGAAGCCACTGGCTGCCACTTCATCATCGGATGTGCTTACTTTTATAAACTTCTGTCCCTTATAATACTCTGCATAATATGCCAACAGACTTTCCGGTGTTTCTTTTTTTGCCAGCATATCTGCAAATAAAGGAACGGATACCACCATTCCGCTATAGTAATCATCTATAATAGGTGAAAACAATGGAGTTCTTTCTAATCCTGTAATCTTTTGCATTTCTTTCAAGTGTTTATGCTGTTGTGTCAAAGCATATTCCCTTCCGGAAGCAAATTCCTTTGGTCTGTCTTCACTTTCATAAACGGCAATGGTTTTCTTACCGGCACCGCTATAACCGGATAAAGCGAAACTGCTTACCGGATAATCTTTTGGTAAAATCCCTCCGGCCACCAAAGGATATACTAAAGAAATAAAACCCGAAGCATAGCAACCCGGCACTGCAATACGCTTTCCACTAATAATCTTTTCTTTATGCTCTTTTGATAATTCAGGGAAACCATATGCCCATCCTTCGTTAGTTCTATGTGCAGTGGAAGCATCGATAATTCTTACATTCTCATTTTCTACCAATGATACTGCTTCTATGGAAGCCGCATCCGGAAGGCATAAGAAGGTAATATCAGATGCATTTATGTATTTTTTTCTTTCATTTAAATCTTTTCTAAGTTCGCTAGGTATCGTAAGGATTTCGATATCGTCACGGCCCTGAAAGCGTTCATTTATTCTTAAACCTGTAGTTCCTTCGCTGCCATCAATGTAAATTTTAGTCTTCATCATCCATTTTCCTCCTGAAAAATAATATAGTCTATATTTTAATATGATTCCTAACTCAATCAAAACAATTCACGATGATTTTTCACAAAAGAAGAATTCAGTTACTGTTCACAGTAACAGTAACAAGTTCATGCCATTGTATAATATTTTGGTAAAAAATACAAGAGCTAATATATTGGCATTGGGCTCCGTTTTTAACTGTTCATAGGTGAACAGTTACCTATTACAAGAGATAATAAAATTTCATAATTTTCTTTAACAACTCTTCATTCGAGTCCTCTGTAATACCTACAAGGGTTACATGATCCTCGTGATAATAATGCCCTATTTCCTCTTTTTTTACAAGGGTGGCTGGATAATCTTTACTTATTTCCTTCACTCCATCTATCGTCAGTCTTTCTAAATCCATTTTTCCAACTTTATAAATGGTGATGGTATTGGTTTTATCCTTCTTTTCGCGGAAACAACACCGTCTGTTATTCCCCTCCCAGAAATTAATGGTTAAGGCCGTCAAATCATCCCTTGTGTATTTTTCTTCCAAAAGATCCAGTATGTTGGTTAATGCACCACCTTCTGATTTTCTTGTATTTACTCTTTTGGTATCCGGTGAAACATTCTCTGAAATCTGTGCTGTTTCGGCAATAAGATTGATAAATTCATCCCATTGTTCTTCTCCATCCACAGCACCTTCTGTTTCTTTCAAATCCGGAAGATTTAAAACTTTCCTAAATTTAAAATACTCCTCACCATGTAATTCCCTGTACATTTCCACGGAATCTCCCTGTAAAGCAATTTTTATAATATTGTTATAGAGATCTTCTTCCTCCATCTGTATCAAAAGAATGATGAACAGTATTAAACTATCCTTCTGATTTTTTATGATAGAGTCACCCAATATCAGTTTATGTAATTCCAAACGGTTAAAGGCCCTTTTGATGCTTCGTGGATTATTCCCTAAAATTTCTTTTATGGCATTTGCATACCCTTCAATTGAATTTTCATCTTCCTCAGGTAAAAACTCTTTTTTCAGGTAAGACTTCATATTGTATTGATTCATCGGAATACTAAAAGGTACCTGAATGATTTTATCAAAGAATTTTTTCTCTTTGTCCTTTCCAAAATCTTCTCCATATTTGCTTCGGATACCCTGGTAAATCACGCTTGAATCTACCGCCAGCACAAATACGCACTTTTCACAATCCAGAAGATTCTTAATTCCTTCCAGCAACTCTACTGCTGTCCCTGCTTCCAGACGATCCAGGTCATCAATGAAAATAACCAGACGCTCCTCTTCATCCTTGATAATTTCATTAATATTCTTTTGAATTTCCGCTTTTGCATTTTCAATCTGTCTGATAATAGTAGGATCGTATTTCATTCCGAAAATGGTATCCCATATATTTTTCACCGTTTCCGCTGCTTCGCCTCCCAAGGCTCTGTCTGTACCAAATGCAATCACTTTTTTGATTATTTTTTTTACTCCATCACCCAAATCGATTTCTTTCTTTTGGGCAACCTCCTCTAATTTGGAACATAAATGGTCCATTAATGCCAATATCATATTTTTATCCATTCCAAATTTGGAATATTGCCATGTTCTAAACCAGATTACATGATATTTTTTTCGATTTCCGGCTAATATCTGGTTTTGATTTTCTCTATTCAGATTTTGCTCAATCAGATTAAGAGCTGTAGTTTTTCCACCACCCCAGTCGCCCTGAATGGATATCGTCATAGGAGTCGGACATTTCATAATAAATTCTGTCAACCCTCTATAGTACCGTCCTACACCTAAAGTATCATCGTAAGAAGCAACATCAACATATCCTATTGAGTTCATAAATCCCTCTCCCTTTTGCATTTGTGTTTATTTCAGATAATTGCGAAACTATTATATTTTACCCAATATATTAGCTATAGTCAAGAATTTAAAACCTTCCGTTACTAGGAAAACGGTGCTTAAAAAAAAAGAACCATCATACTTATAATCTTTCGATCATAAATATGATGGCTCTTTCATAAAATGAGGGGGAGAGAGAATCAAAAAAAATATTTTGCTTGTCTACATGAGCTATCATACTATTTATTTAAGTCAAAAATATGTTAAAACTGTAAACAATTCATGAACATTTTTTGTCAATTCAAAACCATAACTAATTTTATCAACATATGTTACAGCATGTTATAAATCCCCCGATTAAATATCCAAATCCGGTGGAACATCGATTTCATCTGATACATATTTTCCATTTTTCTTACGTTGACGTACACACTCTGTTAAAAGATATTCTATCTGTCCGTTTACAGAACGAAAATCGTCCTCCGCCCAGGCTGCAATGGCATCATAAAGTTTTGAAGAGAGCCTGAGTGGAACCTGTTTCTTATTGTTATCTGCCATGGTTAATATAGACTTCCTGAATTCACGACAGGCTGAGCATCGTGATTTCCACAAAGAACTACCAGCAAATTGGATACCATTGCCGCCTTTCGCTCCTCATCCAATTCTACTACACCATTCTCATTTAGGCGTTCTAATGCCATTTCTACCATGCCAACCGCACCATCTACTATCATCTTTCTGGCATCGATAATGGCAGATGCCTGTTGTCTTTGAAGCATAACTGCTGCAATTTCTGTAGCATAAGCAAGATTCGTAATACGTGCCTCCACGATTTCAATTCCGGCTTCTTCTACACGTTTTTGAATCTCTTCTTTGATTCTGTTTGCAACGATTTCGCTAGAACCCCGAAGACTTCCTTCGTCTGCGACTCCGTCTCCTGTCGTATCTACATTTGGTGCCACATCATAAGGATAAATTCGAACAATATTTCTTAAGGCACTATCACACTGAAGGGATAAAAATTCCTTATAATTATCTACATTAAATACCGCTTTTGCAGTATCGGTAATACGCCATGTAACAGCAATTCCGATTTCAATCGGATTACCAAGACAATCATTCACCTTCTGACGGTTATTGTTTAAAGTCATAATCTTTAGGGAAATTTTCTTTGTAGTTGCCTCCGGATAGGATGCATAACCATTTACCTCATTTTTGGTGTTCACAGTTTTCACATCTCCACTTTGGTTTAACTGAGTTTTGGAAGCCGGATTCACCGCAGTACAAAATGGATTTACAAAATAAAATCCTGCATCCTTTAACGTACCGGCATACTTACCAAACAATGTAAGTACCAATGCTTCCTGTGGTCTTAAAACTTTTAACCCCAGCCAAAGTATCCATGTAACACACAAACCAACGATAGATACTACCATAAGCAAGGTAGCAACTACTCCCTGTTCCATACTCGCTCCCAGAATTAGCCCCACAAATTCTGCAATATATAACAGAATAGACAGGAATAATACCAGCATTCCATTTTTCTTACCTTTTAAAATTTTTTCTTCCATATGTATTCCTCGCTTTCTATTTGATATCATTATGATATCAAATGAATATATTTTTAGCAAGTACTTTTTCTAATATACAAAAAAGATCCATCCTATTTTTCATCTTTTCATTCATAAAATGCAGTGAGATAGAAAAAAACTACCGTACCCAAAGAAGATATGGTAGTAATCATTATTTTTTCAGATATTTATCCTTTCTACTTAACAAGGGGCATATCAGAATTTCTTCTGCAGCCCCTTTTTTTGACTTTCTTCTTTATGAACCTGATTAAGCCTTCTTTACAATCCCTTTCTTCACAAGCAGATGTACAACGCTAAGTGCCAGTAATGCTACAGTAGAAACAATAATCAAATAAAAACCTGCTCTCTTGGTTACAAGTTCCCCAAGTAAACTGGTTAAACTTGAATATTGCTTGATGATTTTATTGATATTAGTTACTTCGTAGATACAAAGTGCCAGACAACCTGCACTAACTATCACTTCGCGTAAAGGTTTGTCTTTTAACGCTAATATGATGCATCCAACTGCCATGATACAAAAAATAACACCATCTGCCGGCTTATCATCTGCCCAAATCAGGGAAATGGTTTCTTTATACACTGATACATAAGGTAGCAGGGTTGACACAATCATCAATATACTTGCAATGATGATTCCTACCTTACAAAACAGCAACAACCCGTCATTTGCTTTGGCACCTGCCGGTGCCATATAACCGGTATTTACTGCACTGGCCCCGCATTTTACACAGACCATTTCCTGATCCTGCATTTGATTTCCACAATTTTTACAAAACTTACTCATTCTTTCTTCCTCCGTATTCGTCTTGTTTTTTGCTTTTGCTCAACTATTATACTCAATATTTTAAGTATAATCAATACCTTTTATTTGTTGTCACTCATTTCTTTCATTTTTTTCTGAAGGAATACCAGCATATCCTCCCTGCTTGTTACAAATTCTTCCGCCCAGGATATAATGGTTCCTGTGCGTTCCTGAAAGTTCTTTCCGGACAATCTTTCGTCGGAATCTAGAGTTTCCATAATTCCCCACATTCTGGCAAACTCTACTGCAGTTTCACATATTTTATAGATTCTTTCATACTCCTCTCCGGAATTTTCTCTAAAAAAGCTCCTTTCTTTCGAAGTTACCGTTGTATTTTCCATAGCATCCTCCTTTCTTCTTCCTGCTTTCATGTATCCGGGAAGAACTTTCATAATGAAATTTTAACAGAGAGAAAAAGGGCAAGTCGTAAAAATTACGATGCGATATTTTTTCCAGAAGAAATGGATTCAACAGCTGGTGACGTTAAGGAATATAAAAGGGTTTTATAGTCAATACTTTAAGTATAAAGAACGATTTATGTATGTTATTTTTTATAAGTATCTTATTTTTTTAGATTCGTTATCTTTTATAGATACGTTATCTTTTATAGATACGTTATCTTTTATTGATACGTTATCTTTTATTGATACGTTATCTTTTTATTGATAAACAGAAAAATATAAGACCTATAAAAAGAGTTAGAAAGAATTTTCAAAAAAGACAAGGAGGCTGTTCCATGATTTCATATAAACCTTTTTATGATACACTTTTTAAAAAAAATGTTACCGAATATGAGTTAATCTTTAAACATGGTATCTCATCCAATACCCTTTACCGTATGAAACAGGGAAAGGCCATCACTACGAAAACTTTAGATACCTTATGTTTTATTCTGAACTGTCAGGTATCCGATATTATTCAGTACGAAAAACCTGAGTAAGGGCTTTTTCGGGCTCTGATATTATATATTTTTCTTTTTACAATCTCTCACCATACATGCACAAAAAACATCCTGCACCGAAAATGTTTTCATTCAGTCAGGATGTTTTTTACCAAATAATTCACTATTTGTTTTTCTTGCCTTTCAATCTGCTTTCATTTGTTTCATTTCTTTCTTTTAAATCTGCTTTGATTCGTTTCATCTCTTTCTTCTAAATCTGCTATAATTCGTTTCATTTCTTTCTTTTCAATCCGTTTTGCTTCGTTTCGTTTTTTCCATTAAATCTTTGTTCTTTGATTTTGCTCCTTTTTCCTTCTCTCTTCGATTTTCTCCTTTTCATATAACTTCTGTTGCTTATTCATTTCCTTAAGCAACATCTCTTTTTCCAACGGTGTAACCTTCTCATCTGCCTCTAAATCCTCATCCTCGCATAAAAAATAAGCTTGAAAAATAGGTGGACATTCTTTTGGAATTTTTCCATTACAGTGCTGATAAGGCTCAAAATAACTTTCCTCACGAATTTTTTCTTTAAACCAGAATACCGCCTCATATATATTGGGGAAATTACATTTTGGTTCATTATTAACCTCAAATTGAATGGTTCGTTCTATAGCATCAAAAGGCTCCAGAATACCGTAACAACAATATCTTTCCGGTTTCTCATCTATCATTTCACCATATTCCGGGCTATCTATATAATAATCCCTACCTAGGATATAAATTCCCGCACCGGTAGTATTGTCAATCATAACAGGCACCATTACGTCCTCTCTTTGACCTTGATTTAAAATTCGATACATCGTCTCATAATCTTCGTAGTTTTCTTCCGAAAATAACGTTTCTCTTACATCCGGAACTGCTTTTCTTCCACCAAACGCGATATGATTCTTTTCACAATAAAAATCTAAAAGATCCATGGTTCTGTCTTTCTTCCGGAAACGACTGTCGGAATCCTCTTCCTTCGCCCTTAAAGGATAACCTGCATCATAAAAAAACGTAGTGATATCCATATTAATCATACGCTCTTGCAACTCTTCCGTAATCCCAACCAGACCAGCCCGAATAGCATCATTTTTATCTTTCGACATTTCTTTTTTTATTCCTACCATTCCAGCCAGAATATCATCGTTTTTGCCTACCGACATCTCTTTTTTTATTCCTGCCATTCCATCCCGGATACCATCGTTTTTATCTATCGTAAGACTTTTTCCCGATTGCAACAGTTCACATACTTTACCATACTTTGCATTATGATTCCGAAGTCCTTTATAAACCGAACTTCCTCCCATTTTCCTTCCGCATTCAAGAACCCACTCGGTCCAGGATTCAGGAAGGCGTAATTTGGAATTACTTTGAAGCATTTGAAGTATCCATATCATATATTCACTTTCTTTTATAGTACCATTCTGAAACTCCAGATAAACTAGCATCAGCTCTACATAGGAATCTTTTCGTTCTCCGGATTCTGAAGTTTTATCCCCTTTTTCATAAACCTTAAGAATCTCATTGGTAACCTGATTTAATAAGGAGAGGGGAACTTCCGGAAACTCTGCTTTTCCTTTTTTTGTAGCAAGTCTGGCCTTAAGCTCCTTTAACCAACTCTTTATCTGCTTATTCAGAGCAGTCTTTTTTCCTGCAGTTTTTGTTTCTTTTCGTACTTCCTCTAAAACCTGTTGGGATTCTTCTTTTTCTAGTTTCAATCCCAGAGTAATCATGGTAACTACATTTTCCAGTTCACTGTATCCTTTGCGCAGTTTTCCATCTTCTAACAAAGACTCTGTAAGAAATTCCACATACTCTTCTTTTGAAGCTTTTTCATCCTTTAATTCGGAATTTCTTTTTTTCAGCTGAATTCTGATATTTTTTTCCTTTTCATTTTTGATATAATGATAAATAAAGGAATTTCTGCCTTCTAAACGATAGTCATTCTTTAGTTTATTATAAAAATCGTCTTTATACTGTCCCATTTCATTCTTCTCCTCCATTCATACGAAGGATTAATTTTCCTATTTTCCTGAATCTTGTATAAATATCCATAAATTCATCATCCTGAACATAAAGAGACTGTTCTTCTTTTAATAAATAAACATTCAACATACCTTTGACATATTCATATAATGTGGATTTATAGTCAGAAAACAGATATTTTCGAAATATTTTGTATTGGTTTAGGAAGGAATCCTTGTATAAGAAATTTTTTCCCCATTTTGTTATTTTATCTACGTTTTCTTCGTACTCTTCGTCCTGCTCCCAATCCATTTTCTGATTTCTTTCTTCCATCTCCCTTTCTTCCTCTGACATTTTATCCCATTTTTCCTGCATCGCTATGGATTCTTCGTCCTCATCATATATTCCTACGAATTCATTTTCTGCTTCTTCCTGGGATTCCCGGAATTCTTGAAGCTCTTGTATCTCCTCTGCATGAACTTCCTCCATTTTTTTTCTTTCTTCCATGGAAATCAAATCATTTTTTTCTAAAAGAACAGAACCATAAGTATATCCGGAAATACCGTACACTCCCTTGATTGCATTATACATTTCATCCAGTAAACAAATGATGCCGTCAACGCCACCATTCGGCAAACCGTAAAGTTCTTCCAAATACAGATCATAACAATTTTTATAAGGAATTTTTTCTACTGCTTCCGCCAACTTCATCACTGTGCAAAAATTTCCCTTTTCCATTGATACCTCACGGCAAAAAGAAAAAAGGCAACTATTCCTATCATCCGTTTCAAAATCCAATGCCCGGATCGCAAGATAAAGAAAAGACTGATAAAATTCGATTTCTTCCTCCTGCAGTTTCACAGATGCTATTTCCTTTTCTAACTCCTCCTCTTTCAGATATCCGGCGACAAAATAATCATAAACAGAAACTTTATTAATATAGTCCTGTAAACACTTTGTCAGCTCTTTAATCCATTTCCATGCCTTTCTTTCTGAAAATTCACCAGACGGGGTCTGAACAATGGAACGTACCTCTATCCTTCTTCCTGACACCAAAAGCTCAATCCCGTCTAACAGCTCTCGAATCTTTTGTTCCCTAAATTCAAGACTTCCCAAGTCTTGAAATAAATCTATTTCTTTTTTGGTAAAAGCCATATAATAAAATCCTCCTTTCTTATCCATTACCGTTTTATCATCGCAAAACTATAACACTCTAAGTGCCAAAAAATAAACCATCGCAGGCACACTTTCGTTGCGTACCAACCGATATTCCATTCTAATGATTTAATACATGCAATTCCAGCAATTCTTTGAAATCCAGATTCAAATCCCGAAGCTTGTTATACCACACAGTTCCCAATATTTCCGGGACATTATAATTTATAGAAGAACAAATGATCACCGGAATATAAAGATGCTCTTTTTTTAACCTTTCAATCAACTTAAATCCGGCATTTTCATCCGGTTTTGTTCTAGGAGCCATAGGATAATGCATGTCAGTTACAATGAGGTCGATCTTTTGACCTGGTTGACACTTTGATACATCACCTTCTACGCTTTCGCCTTGGCCAATGCTTTGATAAATTACCTTCCACGCTTCTTCCTGGTTGTCAACTTCTATTATATTTCTGATGCCACAAAAGGTTAATGCCTTGTTGACATCTACTGCCTTAAAAACATCGTCTTCAATTAAAAGTACTTTCATCTCTGATAAATTCATATTTGTCTTCTCCTTTTCCATCTGAACTAATTATAACATCTCTGCAATGATAGATACCACATTTTGGACAATTAATTTTATTTTTTGTCGTATCTTTATTTTATCAAAGTCTCATAATGCGTTCGTAAATATTACGGATTGGTTACTCCTTAAAATTATGGCGTATACACCGCTTGCGGTGCATAAAAATAAGGCAACGAATGTTATGATTCATTGCCTTTTGATTTGTTGTTAGCGGTCCTTTTCGGCACCACATTTGGTACATACGTAAATGTCTTTGGTTGTAGTAACGGACGGAATGTGTACGATTTCTTCTACGGTCTTGGTGCCAACTTGGATTGTGTCGGTACAGTATGCACTTGAACACGCGTATTCACCCAAGTGACCACACATGAATTCAGACCATGTACCGTCAGGATTACCATTAGCTTTCCAATGTTCGAAGGCTGCCGTAAGGTCTACTTGTACGCAGTCTTCTGTTAGCCAAGTTGTTCCATCTATCGCATATCTGCTACGTGTTATATAACCCAAAATGAATTCAGGATGTTTTATACCACATAAACCAATATTACGGCATGTGTGTACGTAATGTGTTTCGTATACTGGATATTCATGTACAATCACATCGTCGTAGGCTTTTGTTTTTACAGTGGTGAAGGATTCCTTCCATGTATGGTTGCATCCTGTCTGAGTGGTTGTTTGGGTTGTTGTGGTCGTCCCACTGGTTTTATCTTCTACCCAAGCACCGTCGGCGTTTACGTAGTAGCCACCAATCCATGTGTTATATGCCATACGTCCACTTGACCTTAGATAGTACCATTTATGATTGACAAGTTGCCAACCTGTTTTCATGGCACCGTCGTTGGCACCGCCTAGATAATACCATCCTTGGTCAGTGGTGTCGTAGTACCAACCATACTTCATGGCACCGTCGTTGGCAC